>JBEKLQ010000067.1:0-22855 GCA_050010115.1 Acidimicrobiales bacterium
GTGACGCGGTCGTCGTCGGCGCCACGGTCGTCGTCGGCGCCACGGTCGTCGTGGTCGTAGCCGCTCGGGCGGTCGACGGCGCAACCGTCGTGGTGGTGACACGCGCTGTCGTCGAAGATGTACCGACCGTCGCAGGCGTGCTGGCGCAGCCAGCCGCGAGCAGCGCCGCCCCAGCGGAGACCGCCAGCCATCTTGCGGCACAGCGCCGCGATGCCCGGCGGTCATGCCGTCTCATCACATCAGGCTGTCACGCCTGCTTGCCCGCAAGGTGGCAACGGAGGCGCCCCGCCGCCAGCAGCTCAGTCTCAGCCGAAGCTCGCTCCGCTGCCTGCGTAACGGGCGAGCTGCCGGCTGTGGCCGACGAGCACGCCATCCTCGCTCCACAGCTCGCCACTCTCCTCGACGTAACCGCCCGCCAGCAGGTGGGTGACGAAGCGGGCATAGAGCCAGCCCGGCGGGACCCGGTTGCGCCAGTGGACGGTCAGCTCGAGGGTCGGCGCGCCCGCTTCATCCGGCCTCATAGTCCGGGAGAACACCGCCGGCGGCCAGCAATCGAGAAACAACGGCACACACAGCGCATCCGCCGGCCTCCCGTCGGCCAGCCGCGTCCACCCACCGGTTCGGGCGTCACCGGGCTCGGCCCGGTGGAAGAAGATGTCGTCGGATCGGGCGATCCGCGTGTCGAGGCGGCTCCACAGCGACACCGACTCGTTGGGTGCCGACACCCGGCGCACGGCGCTCGACTGCTCCGGGCCGGGAACGTCCGGGGCGGGAGGTGAGAAGTCGAGCGGTCCCGCCTCGCGAAGCCGGCCAGTGAGCACGAGCCCCGTCAGCCGGATCTCGGAGGCGGCCGCGTCGCCGGGAGCCGCCTGCAGCAGCTCGAATCGGTAGGTCGCATGCCCCCGACCGACCCGCATCGGCGTGACCTGGACCTCGGCACGACCCGGCATCGGGCGGGTGAGGTAGTGGATGGTCATCGAAAGCGGATCGGGCAACTCGCTCGCGGCGGTGACGCCACGAAGGCAAAACGCCGCCAGGTAGCCGCCATTCATCCCGATGCCGACGTTCCAGCGCTCGACGAGGTCCCCGGCGTACCGCCCGCCACCCAATGGCGACAGCTGCGTGTCGGCGTCGAGCTCGTACTGCCCGCCCAGTCGGCCCACTTCTCGAGGCTACTGGACGCTCGGCGGTTCGAGGCGGAGCCGGTTGCGACAATTGGTGCCACGTGAGCCGTCCCGAACAAACTGCCGCCGATGATCATCGCTCAGCTCGCCACGGCCGCGACCGCAGTCCGCCTCACGCTGCACGTCCTGGCGGCGTCCGTCTGGGTGGGCGGCCAACTCGTCGTCGCCGGGCTGCTCCCGACGATCCGATCGCTCGGTCCAGATGCGGCGAAGAAGATCGCCCAAGCCTTCGGGCGCCTGCAGTGGCCGGCCTACGCCGTCCTCGTGCTCACAGGTCTGTGGAACGTGTCGGTGACCCGAAAGGGGCAGGGGTCTGCCTGGCAGGTCGTCCTCGGGGTGAAGATCACGGTGGTGGCCCTCGCCGGCCTGGCGGCGTTCCTCCACCAGCGCTCGACCTCCCGCAAGGGCCTGGCGATCTGGGGCGCCATCGCGGGGTTGTCCTCGCTCGGCGCCCTCGCCCTCGGCGTGCTGCTCGCCGGCTGAAGCTCAGGCGCTCACCGCGGCCTCGACCCGGGCAGCGGCGGCACACAGCAGCCCCTCGGCTCCCGGCAGCCCGACGAGCTGAAGGCTCGCCGCCGGCCGGCCAGGCTCAGCCACCGGCACCGGCAGTGAGATCGCCGGGAAGCCGGCGAAGTTCACCGGCGCCGTCAGCACATTGAAGCCCCCGGCCGCTCCGAACTCCTCCAGCCTCGGTGGCCGCACGGCAAGCGTCGGGAGCACCAGGATGCCATGGCGCCCAACCAGCTCGGCCAGCTCCGCCGTCCAAGCGAGCCCGGCAGCTCGATCAGCCTTCAGCGTTGCGGCATCGATCCCGCTGCCGGCGAGGAGCCTGGCCCGGATCTCGTCGCTCACGCCGGCACCGCTGTCGATGTCGAGCAGGTGATGGTCGCACCGCCACGCCTCTTCCACGAGCACCCGTTGCTGGGCGGCCCAGGCCGCTTTCCAGCTCGCGATGGCGACGGGCTCCACCGCGAGACCAGCGGCGGCCAAGGCTGCGTCGACCGCTGCCTCGATCACGGGATCCACGTCGACCGCCGGCGCCAGCACGACCCGCCCGACGACGCCGGGCACCTCCTCGTCGCGCAGCTCGACACCCAGCATCGCCATCCCGAGGACGACACGGCGCACATCAACGGCCAGCAGGCCGACGGAGTCGAAACTCGGCGCGAGCGGCCAGACGCCGTCCAACGAGATCAGCCCGTGCGTGGTCTTCAGGCCGACGACGCCGCAGCACGCAGCAGGAATCCGCACGGACCCACCCGTGTCGGTGCCAAGGGCGACGTCCGCCTCCTCGACGGCGGCGGCAACGGCCGAGCCCGAGGACGACCCACCCGGCACACGGCCGGGATCGGCGGGGTTCGCCGGTGTCCCGAACCACGGGTTGATCCCACTCGTACCGAATGCCAGCTCGTGGAGGTTCGTCTTGCCCACGAGCCGGCCACCTGCCTGCCGGATGGCGGTGATGCAGAGCGCGTCGCGGCCGGCCGGAGGACTGTGGTCGGCGAGCGTGCGGCAACCCGCGGTGGTGACCGATCCCTCCACGTCGATGAGATCCTTCACCGCGACCGTGGGCCCCTCGCCGGGTCCCGCCGGCCAACGATCCAGCCACGTCACCACGATGGGAACCTTACGGCACCACCTCCGGACATAGGATTCCCGGCATCAGTGACCTCTTGACGCGCCTCAGGGACCGGGACTGGCGGCTCACGCCCCAGCGCCGTGTCGTCGCCGAGGTCCTCGACGGCGAGCACGTCCACCTCACCGCCGAAGCCGTACACGCTCGCGCCCAGGAGCGCCTTCCGGAGATCAGCCTGGCGACCGTCTACAACACGCTGAACGAGCTGGTGCAGATGGGCGAGGTGATGGAAGTTCCCGGCGCAGGGGGCGCACGGCGCTACGACCCGAACGCCCACGTCGTCCACCACCATCTCGTGTGCACGAGTTGCGGCGAGCTGTGGGACGTGATGCGTGAGTCCGGTGCAGCCGTCTCGCTCGGCGAGCCCGACCGGAGGGGCTTCCGGGTGACCGGGATGGACATCGTCTTCCGCGGCTTGTGCTCGGCATGCCAGTAGCGCCGGAGTCCTCTGGCGGAGTCCTCTGGCCTGACGCTCGTCCGGCCTGGCAGCCTGGTGAGATGAGCGAGACCACGAGCCTGTCGCCGCAGAGCGTCGACCCTTCCGAGCCGACGTTCTGGACCCAGCCGATCAGCGAACGGGCGGCGGCGTTCGATCTCCTTCGCCAGCAGCCTGGGCTGCCGTTCTTCTCCGAGCCAGAGGCGGGTGAGCTGCCGGTGGGGCCGGGTTTCTATGCGGTGACGCGTTTTCGCGACATCGTCGAGGCTTCCAAGCGGCCGGCCTTGTTCTGCTCCGGCCGTGGCGCCACGTCGATCATCGACGTCCCGGCGGAGTTCCGGGAGTTCTACGGGTCCATGATCGAGCTGGACGATCCGCGCCACGCCCGGATGCGCCGCATCGTCTCGCGGGCGTTCACCCCGGCGGTGACCAAGCGCCTCGAGCAACACGTCGAGGAGGTGGCGGCCGACATCGTGTCCGCCGTGATCGACCGTGGCGAGTGTGACTTCGTCACCGAGGTCGCCGCCCAACTGCCGCTGCGTGTGATCTGCGAGATGATGGGCGTGCCACAGACCGCTTGGCCGTTCGTGCTCGACCGCACGAACATCATCCTCGGCGCCGGCGATCCCGAGTACATCCCGTCGGAGGACATGATCTTCGGCGAGCTGATACGAGCCGGCCAGGAATTGGCGGACCTCGTCGCCGAGCTGGGCACCGACCGCGCCGCCAAAGAGCGTCACGACGTCGTATCGGATCTCGTGAACGCCGAGATCGATGGGGAGCGGTTGACGCCAGAGGAGCTCGCCAGCTTCTTCATCCTGCTCGTGACCGCCGGCAGCGAGACGACTCGCAACGCCATCGCCTGGGGGCTCCACTGGCTCACCGAGCACCCCGACCAGCGTGCGATCTGGGAGGCGGACTTCGAGGCCGTGGCGCCCACCGCCGTCGACGAGATCGTCCGCTTGGCGAGCCCGGTGATCCAGATGCGGCGGACGGCCACCTGCGACGTCGTCCTCGGCGGCCAGCAGCTGCACGACGGGGACAAGGTCGTCCTCTACTACTGGGCGGCCAACCGGGATGGGGTCGTCTTCACGGACCCGCACCGTTTCGACGTGCGGCGCGCCGACAACCGGCACCTCGGCTTCGGAGCACCCGGCCCGCACTTCTGCCTCGGTGCCCACCTCGCCCGCCGGGAGATCACCGTGATGTTCCGCGAGCTCTTCCAGCGCGTGCCGGACATCGAGGCAAGCTCTCAGCCGGTGAGGTTGAGGTCGGACTTCATCAACGGCGTGAAACACCTGGACTGCCGGTTCACTCCAGGCGGGAACGCCCGGGACTGAAGCTCAGCTCTCCTCGACCCAAGGGAGCCTCGCCCGCGCCGGCCCACCTGGCCCCACCATCGCTTTCATCGCCGAGAGCACCGTCGCCGGCCGGACCACGACGAGCTCCACCAGCGGCTCGGTCCACGGGAGCGGGACCGGCTCATCGACGGCGAAGAGATGCTCGGTGTCGACCCACACCGTCCCGCGACCGGGCAGGACTGCAAGGCGAGCGCCTTGAGCCACCCAGCGAAGTTTCGGCGGAGTCGGGGCCTTGAGCCCAGCCGACCGCCTGATCCGCCTGGTCCCCCACGCCTTTTCGCCGAGGATCTCCTCGATCGGCTTGGGCTTGACGACGCAGACGAACACACCCGAGTCACCCAGCTCCCGCGCCACAGAGCGCAGATCTGCGTCGCTCACGTCGCCCGATCCGACGAGATCAAAACGTCCCCGCTCCACCAGATACCAGTCCGCCCCAGTGGCCAAACGGATGGACTTGGCGCGACGTTGCTGGTCCGCCAAGCCGGCCGGCGGGATCATCGTCATCGAGGTAGCCCACTGCTCAGCACTGGCTTCATCATGGCGCGGCAGGCCCCGTCGCGAGTATCCCCCACCCGAAAAGACGGGTCCGATACCGTCATCCTGCGCACGATCACATGGCATCAGCGCGAGGTTGATGCCGGCAACACGGCGCGGGTAGGTCGGCAGCGATGTTGGGACGTGACAGGAGCCGAAGCTGATGGCTGGATCTTCCGCGCACGCGCGCCGGCAACCGAACGCGCTTCAGCGCTTGCAGTCCAAGGTTGCGCTGTGGTGGCGGCAGCTGGACCTCAAAGGTCGGATCGCAACGTCGGTGGCCGGGGCGCTCGTCGTCGCGTTGATCGCCACTGGCGTGGTCTCCCTCTCGGGCTCGAGTGGCAAGGCCGCCCTGCCGACCACGACCACGAGCACCACGACCACGAGCTCCACGACGACTGTGCCCCAACCCCACGTGGTCTCCCATGTCTGCCCGCTGACCGGCACCCCCGCCATCCACGGGAAAGTGCCGGACCGACCTGCGCTCGGTGTCAAGATCGGCAACGACCCGGACGCCCGGCCCCAGACCGGCTTGCCGGACGCCGACATCGTCTACGAGGAGATGGCAGAAGGCGGAATCACCCGCTACCTCGCCATCTTCCAGTGCAGAGTGCCGCCGGCGATCGGGCCGACGCGCTCGGTCCGTTGGGACGACTGGCACATCCTCGCCTCGTACCACAAGCCGATCCTGGCGTTCGCCGGTGGGATCGATCCGTGGGAGGCGATGGTGAGTCAGCTCGCTTCGGAAGGGAAGCTGTTCGACGCCAACGGGTTGTCGGAGCCGCAAGCCAATGCCTACTACCGCATGTCGAATCGGTCTCCGCCGGAGAACTACTACACGTCTGGCGCGGCGCTCTGGAAGCTGGACGCTGCGAACCGCACGCCACCGCCACGCCAGTTCCTGTACACGGCAGGCACGCCGCACGAGGCGGCTGTTGCGGCCGGAGCGACAGTCTCGGGCTTTGACGACGCCTCCACCGTCCAATGGAAGTGGGATGCCCGGGCAAAACTCTGGATGCGATACGTCGGCGGCGTTCCCGATGTCGACAGCTCGGGCTCGCAGCTGCACGCCACGAATGTGATCATCGAGCTCGTCGACACCCAGCCCGGCCCGTATGCCGAGAGCGGTACCGTGCCTGACGTCGAAAGCATCACCGAGGGCAGCGGGCCGGCGTGGATCCTCCGCGACGGCAAGGTCGAGATAGGAACGTGGAGCACACCGGCGTACGGCGCCCTCACGACGTTCCGTTTCACCGGCGGCGAGCTCATGACGCTCGCTCCAGGGAACACCTGGGTCGAGCTCGTGCCCAACCAGCGTTACCCGGTCTCGATCCAGCACTGATCACCGCTCCGTTACCCTCCGGGGCTCACCCCGGGGCTCACCCCGGGACCGGGCTTGTCCCTGGCTCGGCCCAGCGACGAGCGTCCCCAGGGCCGGCATGACAGACTCCCGGGTCGGCTGGGGAGGCAGAATTGAATCGACAAAGGGGTGTGATTCGATGAAAGTGCTGCTCGTCGGCGCAGGCGGAGTCGGGGAGGCGGCGGCCGTCATGATGGGTGGCCGCGGGTTCGTGGAAGGCCTCATCGTCGGGGACATCGCGGCGGACCGCGCCACCCGAGTTGCCGCCCGAGCAACCGCGGCCGGCCACGACACGCCGGCCGAAGGCATCCGACTCGACGCCGGCGACTCAAAGGCCATCGCAGCGGTCGCCCGGGCCAAGGGTGTGGACGTGATCTTCAACGCCTGCGACCCGCGCTTCGTGCCGAGCATCTTCCAAGCCGCCATCGAGGCCGATACCGACTACCTCGACATGGCCATGTCGCTCTCGCTCCCGCACCCGGAGGCCCCCTACGAGCAGGTCGGAACGATCCTCGGGGAGCATCAGTTTGCCGCTCACGACGACTTCGTCCGGCGCGGGCGCCTCGCTCTCGTCGGCTGCGGCGTCGAGCCCGGCCTGTCCGACGTCTTCGCTCGGTACGCCTCCGACCATCTGTTCGAGGCAATGGACGAGGTCGGTGTCCGAGATGGTGCGAACCTCGTGGTCGAGGGCTTCGACTTCGCCCCGACGTTCAGCATCTGGACAACGATCGAAGAGTGCCTCAACCCACCGGTCATCTTCGAGCGGGACCGCGGCTGGTTCACCACGCCGCCGTTCTCCGAGCCCGAGGTGTTCGACTTCCCTGAGGAGATCGGTGAGATCACCTGCGTGAACGTCGAGCACGAAGAGGTCTTCCTGATCCCTCGCTGGCTGGAAGTGGGTCGGGCGACGTTCAAGTACGGCCTCGGCGATGAATTCATCGACGTGCTCGAGACGCTGCACCGCCTCGGCCTCGACTCGACCCGGCCCGTCACGGTACGGGGCCATGAGGTCTCTCCTCGCGATGTGGTGGCAGCCTGTCTGCCTGATCCTGCGACGCTCGGTGACAAGATGAGCGGCCGCACCTGCGCCGGCACCCACGTGCGCGGCACGGGCAAGGACGGCAACTACCGCCAGGTGTACCTGTATCACGTGTCCGACAACGAGGAGACGATGGGACGTCACGGCTGCCAAGCCGTGGTCTGGCAGACGGCGATCGCGCCGGTGACCGCTCTGGAGCTTCGGGCACACGGCCAGTGGCAAGGCGCCGGCGTTCTCGGGTGCGAGGCGTTCGACTCCGTGCCGCTGCTCGACATGTGCACGGCCTACGGCGAGCCCTGGCACCTCCGGGACGAAGCGCCCGCCTGAGCCACACTCCGGCCTCGGCCGGGCGCTGCCAGCTGGGCTCGCGCCAGCTCGCCCGCTCGCCCGCTCGCCGTTACGACCTGAGCGCCTCCAGGCGGGCATAGTCAATTTCCAAAACTCTTACTTATCGATAAGTTAGAACTCTCGAAATCAAGAACATGCCATGCCCACCCCGAAAGGCGGTTCGTGCCGAGCTCAGCTCGACGTCGGGAACCCCAACTGCACGCCACCGTGGCTCGGGTCGAGCCATCGAGACGTCACGACCTTGCCCCGCGTGTAGAAGTGGACGGCATCTCTTCCGTAGGCGTGAGTGTCGCCGAACAGCGACGCCTTCCAGCCGCCGAACGGGTAGTACGCCACCGGGACGGGGATCGACACGTTGACGCCTACCATCCCCGCCTCCACCTCATGCTGGAAGCGCCGTGCGGCTCCGCCGTCGTTCGTGAAGATGGCGGCGCCGTTGCCGTAGGGGTTGGCGTTGACAAGCTCGAGCGCCTCGTCGTAGGAAGCTGCCCGCACGATCGCGAGGACCGGCCCGAAGATCTCGTCGCGGTAGACGCTCATGTCGGCCGTCACGTGATCGAGCAGCGTCGGCCCGAGAAAGAAACCCTCCCCCTCCGCCGCCTCATGCTCCCGCCCGTCCAGCACCACCACGGCGCCCTCGGAGGCGCCGGCGGCGACGTAAGAGGCCACCTTGTCGCGGTGCTCGCGGGTCACGAGCGGGCCCATGTCGGAGCTGGTCTCCGAGGCGGGACCGACCTCGATGTCGCGGATGCGGTCGACGATGAGGCTCACGAGCTCGTCGGCGGCGGGCTCGACGGCGACCACGACCGACACCGCCATGCAGCGCTCGCCGGCCGACCCGAACCCTGCCGAGACGGCCGCGTCCGCGGCCATCTCCAGCGAGGCGTCGGGCAGCACGACCATGTGGTTCTTCGCACCGCCGAGCGCCTGCACGCGCTTGCCGTGGCGGGTGCCGGTCTCGTAGACGTAGCGGGCGATCGGCGTGGAGCCGACGAAGCTCACCGCCCGCACGTCCGGGTGCTCCAGCAACCGGTCGACCGCCACCTTGTCGCCCTGCACGACGGAGAAGACTCCGCCCGGCAGCCCGGCCTCGGCCAGCAGCGACGCCAGCACGAGAGATGCGGACGGGTCCTTCTCGCTCGGCTTCAGCACGAAACAATTCCCGCACGCCAAAGCCACCGGGAACATCCACATCGGCACCATGGTTGGGAAATTGAACGGCGTGATGCCGGCGACGACTCCGAGGGGCTGGCGGAGCGAGTACGTGTCCACGTTCGTCGAGACGCTCTCGGAGTAGCCGCCCTTCAGGAGATCGGCGATGCCGCAGGCGAACTCCACGACGTCGAGCCCGCGGGCAACCTCGCCCATCGCGTCGGCGTGTGTCTTGCCGTGCTCCGACGCGATCGCCGCAGCGATCTCGTCCCGGCTGCGGTCCACCAGTTCCCGGAACGCGAACATGACCCGGATGCGCTCGGCGAGCGACGAGTGCCGCCAGGTCCGCCACGCTGCGACGGCGGACGCCACGGCCTCGTCGACGACCGCGACCGAGGCCAGCTCGACCGCAGCCGTCTGCGTGCCGGTGGCGGGGTCGAACACCGGCCCGAAGCGCCCGGCCGCCTCCGGCGAGGCGCCGCCGGAGGCGGCTCCATCGCCCGCGTAGGCGGCAAACGACTTGCCGCCGACCCAGTGCGAGATCTGCCTCATCACATTCAGTCGATCGCGCTCATGACGTGCTTGATCCGCGTGTAGTCCTCGAGCCCGTACATGGACAGGTCCTTGCCGTAGCCCGATTTCTTGTAGCCGCCGTGCGGCATCTCGGCCACGAGCGGGATGTGCGCGTTGATCCAGACACACCCGAAGTCAAGGCCTTTCGCCATCCGCATGGCGCGGGCGTGATCTTTCGTCCAGACGCTCGAGGCAAGCCCGAACGGGACGCCGTTCGCCCATTTCAGCGCCTCGTCCTCGTCGGAGAACCGCTGCACGGTGATCACCGGGCCGAAGATCTCCTCCTGGATCATCTCGTCGTCCTGACGGAGCCCTGCCACCACCGTCGGCTCGAAGAAGTAGCCGCGCTCGCCGACGTGATGGCCGCCGTTCAGCACCTCCGCATGTGACGGCGTCCGCTCGATGAATCCGCTCACCTGCGCCAGCTGGTTCACATTGTTGAGGGGGCCGTACAGCGCGTCCTCGTTCTCGGGCGGACCGGTGACGGTACCCTTGGCTTGGGCGACGAGCGCCGAGACGAAGTCGTCGTGGATGCCCGGACCGGCGAGCACCCGCGTCGCCGCCGTGCAGTCCTGGCCGGCATTGAAGTAGCCGGCGATGGCGATCGTCTCCGCCGCCTTCTCGAGGTCGGCGTCGTCGAAGACGACCACGGGTGCCTTGCCGCCGAGCTCGAGATGGCACCGCTTGACGTCGCGGGCGGCATCCAGGGCCACTTCGATGCCGGCGCGCACTGATCCGGTGATCGACACCATGGCGGGCGTCGGATGGGAGACGAGCGCACGCCCGGTGTCGCGATTGCCGCACATCACGTTGAAGACGCCCGGCGGGAGGAACTCACCCATGATCTCGCCCATCAAGACCGTTGAAGCGGGGGTCCAGTGCGCCGGCTTGAGCACCGTCGTGTTCCCAGCCGCGATGGCAGGTGCCCACTTCCACACCGCCATCATCATCGGGTAGTTCCAGGGCGTGACCTGGGCGCACACTCCGACCGGCTCGCGCCGGATCATCGAGGTGTACCCGTGCATGTACTCGCCCGCCGAACGCCCCTCGAGCACCCGGGCCGCCCCGGCGAAAAAGCGGATCTGGTCGATCATCGGGGGGATCTCCTCCGACATCGTGAGCCCGATCGGCTTGCCCGTGTTCTCGCTCTCAGCCGCGACGAGCTCCTCCGCCCGAGCCTCCATGGCGTCGGCGATCTTGAGCAGGGCCATCGAGCGCTCCGACGGCGTGGTCGCCTTCCACGACTCGAAGGCCTTTGCGGCTGCCTCGAACGCCGCGTTCACGTCCTCGGCACCCGACAGCGGCGTGGTGGCGTACGCCTCGCCGGTGCTCGGGTTGATCACCTCGATGGTCTCACCATTCTTGGCATCGACGAACTCGCCGCCGACGAAGTTCTGCAGCTTCCGCAACCCTTTGGCGTTCTCGCTTGCCACGACTTCCCTCCGTGTCTGTTGACCTGCCTCGTTGACCCGGCGGCGCCGTCCTTGCCGGACATGCTCGGCCGCGCCCTACGGGCTCGATCCTGACAGAACTACAGCCTGGCCACAAGGCCGGGTATCGGACCTGAGCAACTGATTCCGTCGGTCCCGGTCATCGTGGCCATGGAATCCGCAGCTGTCGGTTCCAGTGGCTTCGGAGCCAGCAGCCGTTGCAAGCCGGGCGAGGTAGCGTGGCTCGTGCCCGATCCCGACTCGTCCTGGCGCCGCATCTCCTACTGGTTCGACAACCTCCCCGGCCCGGTCACGCCGAGACAACCACTGCCGGGCGACCTCGAAGCCGACGTCGTCATCGTCGGTGCCGGCTACACGGGCATGTGGACGGCGTACTACCTCTCGGCCATCGACCCAGGCCTCCGGGTGGCGGTACTCGAGCGGGAAGTGGCGGGTTACGGCGCCTCGGGACGAAACGGCGGGTGGTGCTCGGCGTTCTTCGCCGTCTCGCCCGAGAGCCTCACGAAGTCGTACGGCCTCGACGCCATGGGTGCCATGCAGCGGGCCATGCAGCACTCCGTCGACGAGGTCGGGGCGGCGGCGGCGGCCGAGGGCATCGACTGCGCCTACCGCAAGGGCGGCACCGCCAGCCTCGCCCGCTCGGCTGCCCAGCTCGCTTCGTACAAGGCTGACCTCGACGGCTACCGGGCGCTCGGAATTGGCGACGACGACGTCGTCTGGTGCGACGCCGAGGGTGCCACCGATCTGGTCAACGCGACCGGTGTGCTCGGCGGTCTGTTCACGCCACATTGCGCGTCGCTCGATCCTGCCCGTCTCGCCCGGGGCCTCGCCGAGACGATCGAGGGGCGCGGCGTCCGCATCTACGAACAGACGGCGGTCACCCGCGTGCAGCCCGCCGGACCGAACGGCGCCAGTCAGCGGATCGAGACGCCGCACGGCCGGGTGCGCGCACCGGTCGTCGTCATCGCCACCGAGGGCTACACCGCCCAGCTGCCGGACCGCCGACGGCGGGTCGTGCCCGTGTACTCACTCATGGTTGCCACCGAGCCGCTCGACGACTCGACGCTCTCCGAGATCGGCATCCGCGACGGGATCACGTTCACCGATGGCCGCCACCTCCTCATCTACGGCCAGCGGACGCCCGACGGCCGCCTCGCCTTCGGCGGTCGCGGCGCTCCCTACCACTTCAGATCTCAGATCGACGACTCGTTCGATCGTGTGCCGAAGGTCCATGAGACGCTCGGTGAGACGCTCGGTGAGATGTTCCCGGTGCTCGAGGGTGTGGCGATCACCCACCGCTGGGGTGGGCCACTCGGCGTCCACCGCGACTGGCACCCGTCGGTCAACTTCGACCGGCGCACCGGAGTCGGCTCCGCCGGTGGATACGTCGGCGACGGCGTATCGACGGCGAACCTCGCCGGCCGTACGCTCGCCGATCTCATCTGTGGGCGTGACACCGAGCTGACGCGCCTCCCGTGGGTGAACCACCGCTCGCCGTTGTGGGAACCGGAGCCGCTCCGCTGGCTCGGCGTCAACAGCGGCCTCGTGGCTATGGGGCAGGCCGACCGCACCGAGGCAAAGACGGGCAACCCGTCGCGCCTTGCCGGCGTGGTCGCCCGCTTGACGGGCTACTAGACCCGGGCGGCGGTCAGAGCGAGCGCAGCGCCTTGTCGAAGATGTCGATGCCCTCGCCCAAGAGCTCCTCGGAGATGACCAGCGGCGGCAGGATGCGCACGATGTTGTCGAACGTGCCGGCTTTCAGCAGGATCACGCCCTCGGAGTGGCACTGAGCGAGCACCTTGCCGGCGGCTGCGGCATCCGGTGTCTTCGCCGCCCGGTCCGAGACGAGCTCGACCGCAGCCATCCCGCCGATCACCCGCACGTCGCCCACGGCGGCGACGTCGGAGACGAGCGGCCGCAACCTCTGCTCGAAGATCTCGCCGATCCGCTTCGCGCGGGCGATCAAGCCGCCGCGCTCGACCTCCTGGATGGCTGCCAACGCCGCCACGCACGACACCGGGTTCCCACCGAACGTCGTACCGAGACCACCGACGTGCACCTGGTCGACGAGGTCGGCCCGAGCCGTGATGCCGCCGATCGGCAGGCCGCCTCCGAGCCCTTTGGCCGTCGTGATGATGTCCGGGACGATGCCTGAGTGCTCGGACGCGAACCAGGCACCAGTGCGGGCAAAACCGGCCTGGATCTCGTCAGCCACGAACACGATCCCGTTGGCGGAGCAGTACTCGCGCAACGCCGGCAAGAAACCCTCCCCCGGGATCACCACACCGCCTTCCCCCAGCACGGGCTCGACGATGAGAGCAGCGATCCGCTCGCCGCCGATCTGGCGGTCCATGATCGTGATCGCTGCCTCAGCGCACGCCGGGCCGCACTCGGCGGCCGAGGCACCCGCGGCGCAGCGGTACGGGTACGAGAACGGGACCCGGTAGATCTCGGGCGCGAGCGGCCCGAAGTTCGCCTTGTACGGCATGGCTTTCGCCGTCAGGCTCATCGTCAACAACGTGCGACCGTGGAAGGCGTGGTCGAAGACGACGACGGCTTGCCGCCTCGTCACGTTGCGAGCGATCTTGACGGCGTTCTCGAGCGCTTCGGCACCGGAGTTGACGAAGAACGTGCGCCTCTCCAAATCGCCGGGAACGAGGGCGTTCAAGCGCTCGGCGAGCTCGATGTAGCTCTCGTATGGCGTGACCTGGAAGCAGGTGTGGGTGAATCGCGCCGCCTGCTCGGCGACAGCCGCCGATACGAGCTCGGCGCTGGAGCCGACATTCAGCACCGCGATGCCGGCACCGAGGTCGATGAACGAGTTGCCGTCGACGTCCACGACGATGCCGCCCGACGCGCGGTCGGCGAAGACGGGCATCGTGCCACCGACACCGGCCGGTACGGCGGCACGGCGCCGCGCCATGAGCGCGACCGAACGCGGCCCAGGAATTTCGGTGACCAGCGAGCGGCGCTGGGGGACCTCGGAGTTCGCCACGGCGAGCACTCCCCTTTCGGGATCTGTTGATGACCATTTCAACTGAATCGGTCGTACCTAAGCATATCTACGACGGATTCCTTTGACAATCGAGCACCTCGCTGTGAGAATGAGCAGCCACAATGCCTACCGCCCTCCCGCTCCTGGATGACGTGTCCAAACACCTCGTCGAGGAGTTGCAGCAGGACGGCAGGCGCTCGTACGCGGCCCTTGCCAAGTCGGTCGGCCTGTCCGAGGCAGCGGTCCGCCAGCGGATCCGCAAGCTCCTCGACGACGGCGTGATGCAGATCGTGGCGGTCACGGATCCGACGACGGTGGGTTTCTCGAGGCAGGCCATGGTGGGCATCAAGGCCGAAGGGAACTTGCGAGAGATAGCCGGCCGGCTGTCGTTGCTCCCGGAGCTCGACTACGTCGTGTTGTGCGCCGGCTCATTCGACATCCTGGTCGAGCTGGTTTGCGAGGACGACGAGCACCTCCTCAGGTTCCTCGACGAATCCGTCCGCGGGATCGAAGGGATCAAGGAGACCGAGACCTTCATCTACTTACGGTTGGTGAAACAGACCTACGCCTGGGGCACCAGGTGAGCCACGCGAGGCCCCCCACAATTCTGTGAACATGAGACGAGGCATGACATGACCGACATCCACACCATCCAGTCGACGGCACGCGACCATCTGTGGCTGCACTTCAGCCGCATGGGCGCGTACAGCGAAGAACACCACGTCCCCGTCATCGAGCGGGGCGAGGGACCCTACGTGTACGACAACCATGGGAAGCGCTACCTCGACGGGCTCTCCGGCCTGTTCGTCGTGCAGCTCGGGCACGGGCGCAAGGACCTCGCCGAGGCCGCCCGGGCCCAGGCCGAAAAGCTCGCCTACTTCCCACTGTGGTCCTACGCCCACCCGGCGAGCATCGAACTGGCTGACCGTTTGGCTGACTACGCGCCCGCAGACCTCAACCGCATCTTCTTCACCACCGGCGGCAGTGAAGCGGTCGAGACCGCATGGAAGCTCGCCCGGCAGTACTACAAGGCGATCGGCCAGCACAGCCGTTACAAGGTCATCAGCCGGAACATCGCCTACCACGGCACATCGCTCGGCGCGCTCTCGATCACGGGTATCCCGTCCGCCAGGATCCCGTTCGAGCCGCTCGTGCCGGGCGCCCGGAAGGCCATGAACACGAACCGGTACCGGTGCGCCGACTGCTCGCATCTCGACCACTGCACGATGCGCTGCGCCGATTCGATCGAGCAGATCATGCAATTCGAAGGGCCCGAGACCATCGCCGCGGTCTTCGTAGAGCCGGTGCAGAACTCCGGTGGCTGTTTCCCGCCGCCGGACGGCTACCTGACGCGCGTGCGCGAGATCTGTGACACCTACGGCGTGATGATGGTCTCCGACGAGGTCATCTGCGCCTTCGGCCGCGTCGGCGAGATGTTCGCCTGCGACCGCTACGGCTACGTTCCGGACATGATCACCTGCGCCAAGGGGATGACGAGCGGCTACTCGCCGATCGGGGCGATGATCGCTCGCGACCACGTCATGGAGCCGTTCCTCGAGGGCAACGCGAGCTTCGCCCACGGCATCACCTTCGGTGGTCACCCGGTGTCGTCGGCCGTGGCGCTGGCGAACCTGGACGCATTCGAACGTGAGGGGATCATCGCGCACGTGCAGAAGAACGAGGGGAACTTCCGGGCGACACTCGACCGCTTGAGCGACCTGCCGATCGTCGGTGACATCCGCGGCGCCGGTTACTTCTACGGCATCGAGCTCGTGAAGGACAAGACAACGAAGGAGACGTTCTCGCACGAGGAGGCCGAGCGACTGCTGCGTGGTTTCCTGTCGCCTGCGCTGTTCGAGCGCGGGCTGATCTGCCGCGCCGACGACCGCGGCGATCCAGTCATCCAGCTCTCGCCACCACTCATCTGCGACCAGGAGCACTTCGACGAGATCGAGGGCATCTTGCACTCGGTGCTCGCGGAGGCGTGGACGAAGCTCTGAGCGGTCCCGGACCGGCGGCTGGGGCTGATGGCGGGCGACGGCTGACACTCCCCCGACGCTGGGCCCAGCTGTGGGCCTCCGAAGAGCGGAAGCCGGTGATCATCGACGGCGCCGGCGGCCGCGTCGTCACGGCCGGCGAGCTCGAGGCGGCGAGCCGCTCGGTGGCAACCGGCCTTGCCGCAGCGGGGCTCCAGCCGGGCGACCGGGTGCTCTGGCGTGCAGGCACCGGGCTCCTCCACGTCATCACGGCGGTCGGCGTGCTCCGGGCGGGATACGTGCTCGTGCCCGCCAACCCGGCCTTGACCGGGCGCGAGCTGCGGCACGTCGTGAGCGATACAGCGCCGGCGGTCTTCGTGCTGGATCCCGGGACCGGGCCGGCTCCCGACCTCGACCGAGCGGTGCGGGTGCTGGACGCCGGCTCGCTGGCCGCCTACCGTGCCGGGCCGGCTCCCGCCTCGCTCGACCGCTCGGATGCCTCCGACGGCGCTCTGATCCTGTTCACGTCGGGCACCACCGGCACCCCGAAGGGGGCGCTGCACACCCACGGCAGCCTGCTTGCGAACGCCGAGGCGTTGCGGGCTGCGTGGCGTTGGTCCCCCGACGACCGGCTCGTGCACTCGCTGCCGTTGTTCCACGCTCACGGCCTCGTCGTGGGCCTGTTCTGCACCCTGGGTGCCGGCGCTTCGGTGGTGCTGCTGCCCCGTTTCGGCCCGACTGAAGTGCTCGACGCCGTGGCCGGGCACCGGGCGACGCTCTTCTTCGGCGTCCCCACGATGTACCACCGCATCGCCGAGTCGGGCAGAGTCGGCGAGCTGTCAAAGCTGCGCCTGGCCGTCTCCGGTTCGGCGGCGCTCTCCGCCGACCTGCACCGGGCGATCACCGAGGCGGGCGGCCCGGCGATCCTCGAGCGGTACGGAACGACCGAAACCCTCATGAACCTCTCGAACCCCTACGACGGTGAACGCCGGCCCGGGACCGTCGGCCTCCCGCTGCCAGGTGTCGAGATCCGCCTGGAGCCGGGCGGCGAGCTCCTCGTCAAGGCGATGTCGCAGTTCGCCGGCTACTGGGGACGCCCGGATGCCACGGCGGCTGCGGTTTCCGGGGGTTGGTACCGGACCGGTGATCTGGCGTCGGTCGACGCCGATGGGTACGTGCGGATCCTCGGGCGCACGAAGGAGCTCGTCATCTCCGGCGGCTTCAACGTCTATCCCGCCGAGGTCGAGGCGGTCCTGAACGAGCACCCCGCCGTCGCCGAGTCAGTGGTGACGGGGACACCGTCGGCGGAGTGGGGCGAAGTCGTCACCGCCTGGATCGTGCCGCTGGCACCAGACTCCCCGAGCGCGCCGGAGCGCGCCGACCTGGTCGGTGCAGTCACGGAATTCGCCGCCGCCCGGCTCGCTCCCTACAAGCGCCCGAGGATCGTGCACGTCGTCGGGTCCCTCCCCCGCAACGCCCTCGGCAAGGTTCAGCGCCATCTGCTTCACGAGCACCACGAGCACGGACCGCAGGCTCCGCCAGCCGGCGCGCCGGGCGACTGATCGGCGGGATTGCTCATACTTCGCTGCACCGAGGCTTTAGGCTGCCCCGGTGCTTCTGGCGACGACGGCGTACCACGGCAGCATCTCGTACCTGCAGGCCATCATCCTCGGCCTGATCCAAGGCGTGACCGAGCTGTTCCCGGTCTCGAGCCTCGGCCACACGGTGATCCTCCCGCAGCTGTTCGGCTGGCACCGGGTCGTGATCGCCGAGAGCCAGCCGGAGTCGTTCTGGCTCCCCTTCGTCGTGGGCCTCCACGTCGGCACCGCGCTCGCCCTCTTCGTCTTCTACTTCCGCACCTGGGTGGACATCATCCGCGGGTTGCTCAGGTCCATCGCCAAGCGCACGATCGAGGACAGCAACCAGCGCCTCGGTTGGCTCCTCGTCGTCGCCACGATCCCCGCCGGGGTGTTCGGGCTGGCACTCGAGCACCCGCTGCGGGTTCTGTTCACCAAGCCCCTCGCCGCATCCATCTTCCTCACGGTCAACGGCCTGCTGCTCTTCTTCGGCGAAGGCGTCCGCAGGGGCGCCGAGAACCGGCAGAAGCGAGGGCTGAAACCGAAGCGAGAGCTGGCGAACCTCAACTTCACGGAGGCCGTGATCGTGGGCGTCGCCCAGATCGGCGCGCTGTTCGCCGGCATCTCGCGCTCGGGCGTCACGATGGTGGCCGGGCTGGTGCGAGGTCTCAACCACGAGGACAGCGCCAAGTTCGCCTTCCTGCTCGCCACGCCGATCATCCTCGGTGCCGGCGTCGTCAAGGTGCCGGACCTGTTGGGCCCGCTCGGCAACGGCATCCGAGGCCAGACCGTCGTCGGAGCCATCTTCGCCGGCATCGCCGCCTACATCTCGGTTCGGTTCCTGTCGAAGTACTTCCAGACGAAGACCCTCTTGCCGTTCGCGGCGTACTGCCTCGCTGCCGGCATCGCGCTCACGATCTACTTCGGTTGAGCCAGGTCGCCAAGCTTTAGGGTGGTCACATGGCGCTCTACGACCACTCCATCAACTCGCTCGATGGCGACCCGCTCGATCTTCACGACTACGCCGACAAGACTGTCCTCGTCGTGAACGTGGCCTCACGTTGCGGTCTCACGCCACAGTACGAAGGGCTCGAGCACCTGCAGGAACGGTACGCGGACCGTGGCTTCACGGTGCTCGGCGTCCCCTGCAACCAGTTCGGCGAGCAGGAGCCGGGCACTGCCGACGAGATCAAGACGTTCTGCTCGGTGACCTACGGCGTCACGTTCCCGATGACGGAGAAGATCGAGGTGAACGGCGAAGGCCGGCACCCGCTCTACAGCGAGCTCACCGCGGTGGCGGACGGCGAGGGCGCCGCCGGTGACATACAGTGGAATTTCGAGAAGTTCCTCGTGGCTCCGGGCGGTGAGGTGAAGCGGTTCCGGCCGCTCATCGAACCCGAGTCGGACGAGCTGACGAGCGCGATCGAGTCGGCCCTGCCGGGCTGATCCCGCTCGGGACGGCCTCTCGCCGGCTCGGACCAGCCCGCTCTCACCCACGGCGAATCATGAAGGTTGACACGAGTGGCCGAGACATCAGTCCCAAAGGTTCCATCAGTTCCCTCACGCGGCCTGCAGATACCGGGCGGGCCGCTGATCCCCGAGAACGAGCTCCGCTGGCGGTACTCGACCAGCAGCGGGCCCGGCGGTCAGCACGTCAACCGGTCCAACACCCGCGTCGAGGTCGTGTTCGACGTCGAGTCCTCCGCCGCGCTCGACGAGCGGCAGCGCGAACTGATCGAGTCGCGTCTCGGGCGCTCGGTGCGAGTCGTGGCGTCGGACGAACGGTCGCAGTGGCGTAACCGCCGGCTGGCGGCTGAGCGACTCGGAGAACGCCTGGCGGACGCGCTCGAGATCCCGGTCGAGCGCCGTACCACGGCACCGAGTCGGGGCGTGCTGGCTCGCCGGCGCGAGGCGCGAGTCCGCGGCCAGACACGGCGGAGCGCTCGGCGCTGGACGTACGACGACGACGCCTAACGGCGGCAATTGGCGTGCACGAGTGCCATCGGTCGGCTACACCAGTGACGGCACATACGAGGGCGCGCCAAGCGGGCACCGATGATTGGGGGACGGAGTGGAGTCGGAAGCAGCGATCCTGTGGGAGCCGGGCGGCCAATGGGAGGTCGAGCCGATCGAGCTCGACCCACCGAAAGCGGGCGAGGTGCTCGTACGGCTGCACGCCTCGGGCATGTGCCACTCCGACGAGCATCTCGTCACCGGTGACTTCCCGGCGCCGGTCCCGGTCATCGGCGGCCACGAAGGGGCCGGCGTCGTCACCGAGGTCGGTCCCGGCGTGACCGCCCTGCAGGTCGGCGACCACGTGGTGTTCGGTTTCATCCCCGCCTGTGGCCACTGCCCGTCGTGTGCCACCGGTCACTCAAACGTCTGCGACACCGGGGCGATCTTGATGTTCGGCCGCCAGCTCGACGGCACGTCCCGCCACCACGCGCGGGGGCAGGACCTCAACACGATGGTCTGCCTCGGCACGTTCGCCCGCCACACCGTCGTCAACATCGCGTCGTGCGTGAAGATCCCCGAGGACATCCCGGCCGACCGCGCCTGTCTCGTCGGTTGCGGTGTCACGACCGGCTGGGGCTCCGCCGTGTATGTCGCTGAGGCCCGTCCCGGCCAGAACGTCGCCGTCATCGGTGTCGGCGGGATCGGCGCATCGGCGATCCAGGGCTTCCGGTTGGCGGGCGCCGAGCGGATCTTCGCCATCGACCCGTACGAGTACAAGCGCGAGCAGGCCAAGGTGTTCGGTGCGACGCACACGGCCGCCAGCATCGACGAGGCGTTCGGCCTGATCCAGGAGCTGACCTGGGGAAGGATGTGCGACCGGATCGTCTGCGCCATGGGCGTCGGCCGGGGCTCGCTCATGGCCTCGATCATGATGCTGTGCGCCAAGCGCGGCCGTGTCGTGGTGACGAACATCCACCCGATGGCCGAGATGGACGCCACGATCAACCTCTGCGACCTGACGCTGCAGGAGAAGCAGGTCGTCGGCACGATCTTCGGGTCGGCGAACATCCGCTACGACATCCCGAAGCTGCTCGAGCTCTACCGCCAGGGCCAGCTGGACCTCGACGGCATGATCACGAACACCTACAAGCTCGGGGATGTCAACCAGGGCTACCAGGACATGCGGGACGGCAAGAACATCCGCGGGGTGCTCGTCTACGACTGAGCTCGGGCCGGCAGGGACTGCCGCCATCACGGCACCGGTGCCGGGCTGTAAATGTGTAGACAGTTAAGGTCCCTCGTAGTACCGTCTCCGCAGCAAGAGCGTCGGGAGTGAGGGGGACTCATGTCACAGACGATCGACCCTGCGGGTGGGACAACGCCGGGCACCGGTAGCGGCGACGAGCACGACCTGGCGTCGTTCGGGTACAAGCAGGAGTTGAAGAGATCGTTGGGTTTCTTCAGCTCCTTCGCGGCAGCGTTCAGTTACATCTCACCGTCCACGGGCATCTTCACTCTGTTCGCGCTGGGGTTGACAACGATCGGCGGTGTGTTCATCTGGTCGTGGCCGATCGTCGCAGCCGGGCAGTTCATCATCGCCCTGAACTTCGCCGAGATCTCCAGCCACTTCCCGATCGCCGGATCCGTCTTCCAGTGGACCAAGTACCTGGCGGGTCCCACCTACGCCTGGTTCAGCGGCTGGATCTACCTGATCGCCGGGATCCTGACTACAACGGCCGTCCTCGTCACGTTCCCGCTGGCGTTCATCCCGGCCCTCAACCTCATGGGTTGGAACCTCAACGCCGCCAGCCTGTCGAACCAGCGATGGATCGCACTCATCCTGCTCGTCGTCGTGCTCGTGCTCAACATCTACTCGGTCAAGCTCGTCTCGATCATCAACAACACCGGCGTCCTCTTCGAGATCCTGGGCATGGTCGTGTTCGCCGTGATCCTCATCATCTTCCACCACCACCAGAGCGCATCGATCGTGACGAACAGCGGAGGTCTCCCGGTCCACTTCGGGTCATTCTTCGCCGCCATGTTCATGAGCTTGTTCGTGATCTACGGCTTCGACACGGCGTCCACACTGGCCGAGGAGACGAACGACCCGCGGCGCAGAGCTCCCCAGGCAGTGCTCACCTCGGTCGCCGGCGCTTTCGTCATCGGTGGCATCTTCCTGTTCGCCTTGCTGATTGCGATTCCCAACCTCGGCCAAGCGATCAAGGGTGCCTGGGGGCCGGCGACGATCATCGAGGCGAACTTCTCCAAGCCGTTGGCAACGATCTACCTGCTGATCGTCTCGGCCGCCATCTTGGTGTGCTGCATGTGCATCATGACGGCGACGATCCGCCTGTGCTTCGGCATGGCACGGGACAACAACCTGCCGTTCTCGAAGGGCGTCTCCAAGGTGAGCCACACGCTGCACACGCCGGTCACGGCCTGCATCGTCGTGGGAGTCCTCTCGGCCGTGCCGATGATCAAGTACGCCGGCGCCGGCTACGTCGCCATCGCCGCCACCGGCATGATCTACCTGAGCTACTTCCTCGGCAACCTCGCCTCGATGCGGGCTCGCCTGAGGGGCTGGCCGAAGGCGAGCACGCCCTTCAAGCTCGGTAAATGGGGCCCCGTGGTCAACGCGTTGGGTCTGGTGTACGGCGGGGCGATGCTCATCAACTTCGCCTGGCCGCGGGCGGCGAGCAACCCGACGCCGAATCAGACGCTCGGCTCGTTGAGCCTCGGGATCGGTTTCCTCAACAAGATCCCGATCCTCTACACCGTGCTCGGTGTCGTGCTCATCATCGGCATCCTGTACTACGCGCTCGGCCAGCGCAGGAAGCACCTGCCCCCTGTCCAGATCCCGTCGGAGACCGGACAGCCCTAGTGGGTCGGGACGTCGAAGCTCCAGACGACGACCCGAGTCCGATCGCCGAGGAAGAGGTCTGTCGCATGTTCGACCGGCATCCCCTCGGCGTCGAAGGCGGTGCGCTCCACGAGCAACAGCGGAGTCCCATTCGCAACTCCGAGGAGCTTCGCCGCCCGGCGATCCGCTGCGACGGCGTCGAGCACCTCGCGGGCGTGAGTGGGCCGGCGCCCCCAGCGGTCGCCGAGCAAGCCGTACAGCGACTCGTCGAGCGGCTCATCGAGCAGACCGGGGAAAGCCGCCGCTGGGAACGACGAGCACTCCAGCAGCACCGGCGTGCCGCTGGCGAACCGGAGCCGCTGGACCTCGAACACCGGAGCGGCTTCGGCGAGAACCAGCCCGGCGGCCACGGCCGCC
>JBEKLQ010000068.1:0-21653 GCA_050010115.1 Acidimicrobiales bacterium
CGGAACCGCCGCCCATCGGGCTAGCTTCGGCCATGTCGTCACCTCCTCGTAGGTTTCGGCCAGGCCTCGGGGTGTTCTCGCACCGCCGAGGCCATCTTTCTGAGCGGCGGGAGGGTACCGCACGCCGGCAGCGCCCGCCTCGGATGCTCGACCGCAAGATTCGCGGCGATCATCGGAGGTTGGACCAATCACCGGTAAGACCCCGCTCGGCGCTCGACCTGGGCCACCGAATCGCCGAGCCAGCCGAGGGCGGCCGCGGCGACGCGAGCTCGCCGCTGAGCAGCTGGCCGCGGTGGATCGCCTGCTCGATCGCCTCGAGGGCATCGAGGGCTGCGCTCAGCGCTTGCCGTGTGCCTGTCAGGCCCCAGGCTCCGAGCTGAGCAGCCTCGAAGCGACGGCCGGAATGATCGATGTAGCGAACACGCTCGGCGAGTCGTTTGCCCGGCGCCGGAGCCGGCTTGCCGGAGAGCCTGGCCTTAATAGCGGCGCCGATCGGTGGCGGGACGGCAACCTCGAAACGCTCGGAGAGCGGGGCGATCACTCGAAGCCGGGCGAGCTCCGCTAGGACGTCGGCGCCGGCCGATGTCCGGACGCGCTTGATCGCTCGGGAGATCTCCGACCTCTGGCGCTTGACCGTCGCTCGGGCCTCCCGGAGAGCTTTCTCTGTCGCCCGAGCTTGGGCCTTCCCGTGAACGGCCGCACTTGCGGCATCTCTCCGGCTCTCGGCCTGCTGCTGTTTGGCATCGGCGATCCGCTCGCTCTCGACTGCCTTCGCGACATCGAGCCCAGCGCGCAACCGAGCGGCGTCGGCGAGCTTCGGAGCAGCGAGCTCCGCCACCTCGACGAGGCCGGCCATCGAGCGAGCATCGCCCGCCTGGTCGCGGAGCGCTCGGAGCTGATGCCGAACGGCGGCGGCGTATGGCCTCTCTTGTGCGGGGATACCTTGCCGGATCGCTCGCTCGGCATCGTCGAGCCGCGTCCGGAGCTCTTCCCGGCGGCCGCCGAGCTCGAGTTCATCGGCCGAGCGCGTGACGCGGCGCTGCGCTCTCGCAGCGGTGAGCTCGGCGCGGTGCTCGTCGAGGCGCTCGACGGCAGCGACATAGCTGTCCGCTCCGGGCGTGTCGCCCAGCCACCGTCGCCAGGCCTCGACGTCCATCTGCCAGTCGGGCTGAACAACACCCGGGACCGTCTCCCACGCGGCGAGCACGTCAAGGAGCACCCCGGCCGTCGATGAGCGGAGCGCGTCGGTCCCGCCGAGACGGCCCGCCCGGCCGAGCACGAGACATTCGAGACCGCTCGGCTGGATCAGATTGCGGCCTTCGGACGTCAGGACGTCGGAGGCCCCGAGCTCCAGGAGACGCCCGTAGTCGTCGTCCGGGAGCTGGCCAAGCGGCGGGCAGTCGGCGATCGACACGAGCGGGCTCGGGGCCTCGTCTGGTCCGAGATAGGCGCGGACGGCCCGCGGAATGGCTGCGATCTCGGCTTGCGTAAGCGCCGCCGTCGAGCACGCGACGGACCGCCGGTAGTGGGCGGGGTGAAACTCTCGGGGGAGGCCGAACGAGCCGGAGGGCTCGGCATTGAACGCCACGAGGGCGACGGCTCGAACGACGATCGTCTCGTCCTCGACGCGGATGCGCGGGGAGTCCTGGAATAACGAAAACGTTCGCTTGCGCACGTCCGGATCGGCCTTGTCCGCCTCGTCGAGAAATACGAACGGCCGCGACAGGTGCTCGGCCGGAGCGAAGCGCCACTCTCCTCCCGCCACCTGCGAACGTCGGCCGAGCACTTCGCCGGCCGAGAGGGCGGGCAGGTCTCGACTCACGTCTGCGAAGTCGAGTCCGAGGAACGACGCGACCAGCTGGGCGAGAGTGGTCTTGCCGGTGCCGGTCGGGCCAAACACCAGGAAGCCGGGCTGACGGTTTCGTGTCGGCCAGTGGTGACGAAACACCACAGCATCCACGATCAGCCGGGCCATGGCGGCGAGCGGCGCCGGCAAGAGCTCGCGGGTCATTCTCCCGAGTTCGTCGTCGCCGGTGGACGCGTCCGGCAACACGTGGCGTCGGCCGGCGGCCGTGATGCGCCGGGCCCGCTCGCTGCCTTCGACGAGACCTAGGCCCGCGAGGCGTTTGAGCGACGCGCTCACGGTGCGCGGGCTCAGCTCCGTCGCGGCAGTCAACTCGCCCGCCCTTTCGGCCCCGGCCGCCAGCGCTCGAAGGACGGCCCGCTCGCTCGGCGTCGGGACGTCCCGCTCGGCCATCACAGACGCTCCGCCGATGGTGCTGACACCGTTGCGGATTCCCCGAAATCGGGCGCCGACTGCCCCAACACCATTGCCGACTCGCGGTAAGCGCAGCTGCTGTGAAGCTGTGACCAGGGAGCTTGTCGCAGCAGGTTGGCGGCACGTGCCGATTGCCGGACGAAGGGCCTGCCGAGACCGGACCGGGCTCCGGACAACCCGATTTCGGTACGGCGATGATGGCTGGTGACCGCGGCCACCACAGCCACTAGCCGCGGAGGGCAGTCCCCGGAGCGCCGGCGGTGGGCGGACGGCAGGGAAGTCACCTGCGCTGCCCCCGAGCTGGCGGAGCTGCTCCGAGCCGCGCCAGAGCTGTCGCGATCGAACGCGGGTCGATGTCGCATCCGATGAATCGACGGCTTTCCGCCACCGCGGCTACGGCGGTCGTCCCGGAGCCGAGGAACGGGTCGCAGACGAGCTCCCCCGGGTGGGAGCACGACCGGACGAGTGCAGCCACCGGTCCGAGAGCCTGCTCCCACGGGTGCGCCGCCTTCGCCGGCACCGCCTCGCTCGTGAGCGTGTCATCGATCCAGCCGCGGGGCTCGTAGCGGCCGGCCGAGAAGAGGAGCACCGGCCGATTGCCGCTTCGCACTCGGTAGGCCCGGATGCGACTCTGGCGCCCCGGTTGCACGATGACGCCGCACCAGACGTAGACGAGCTGCTCGCCCAGGCGCTCGATGACCTCCGGAAGGTGGAGCTTGCCCGCGTAACAGGCGAGCAGCCGACCTGGGCGCAAGACCCGGGCGGCGAAGGCGCTCAACTCCGAATGGAGCGGCATCGCGTCCTCGCTATACGGCGGGTCGGCCAGCATGAAATCGACGCTCGCCGGCGGAAGCTCGAGGTCGCGGAAGGCGCAGCACTCGATTCGCCAAGTCGAGTCTGAGTTTGTCGAACCTGTCGCGCCGCCCGCCGTCGAGAGGCGGGCGTTTCGAGCATGGCGCTCCGCCTGGGCAAGGTTCATCGCGCGAGCGGGTGCCTGGTCCCCGAGCTCGAGGAGGGCGCTCCGGGCTCGGCGCTCGTCGCGGTCGCTCGCCACGGCGATTGATGGCGACCCGGCCAACCGCGATGGATAACACTTACCGTCGGCACCGTTGACGAACGCAGGTGTTGCGTCTACAACACCTGCGAGGTCCCGCCAGACGGTCGCCGGGTCAATGTCGAGCTCGCTCGCAATTCGTCGGATGCTCCATCCCTGGCCGCGCAGGTCGGCCTCGATCCCGGCGCGTTCCCCCCGCCCGAGGTGGCGGCGCACGAGATTCAGCCTCAGTGCGTGAGCGGTCCTCGCCGCGTCGTCCGGGAATGATCGGACGATCCGGGGATAGGGCGGCAGCTTGACGCCCTCGGCACGGAGCTCCGTCCACGCCCGGAGCCGGTGGTGCCCATCGAGCACCTGGCCAGCCTCGTCGAGCTCGATCGGCACGAGCACGCCTCGCCGGGCGATGTCGGTCTTGAGTACCGCGAACTCGCCGGGGAGCAGCTCGGGGAGCAGCTGGAATCGGCCCGCTGTTCCGGTCATCGACCGCCGACCCGGTAATTCCCAAATTCGCAGAGTGGGGGGGAGACCGTCCGCACCGTCCGCACCGTCCGCCAAGGGTGGCGCCACGTCGCTGACCAGGGACGTCGCCGGACGGCGGTGGCGGACGGTGTGACCGAGCACCACCCTTGCGACAGATCTCTGCACCGTTCGCCCGATTGGCGGGTGGCGGACGGTGCGGCCAGCAGGCGGACGGTAGGCGGACGGTTGTGAGGCGCGACCGTCCGCCCCCAACGGTGCAGATCAAAGCCGCAATCCGGCCATGGGCGGACGGTGCGGACGGTTGCGTCCTCCCTCTCCCATGGAAGTAGAAGAGAACGAGGCATCATCGTTCGCTCTCGGCCGGCTCGACCCATTCAAGCTGCCACTTGCGCTCTCTTCGCTTGCCTTGCGGGCCCAGCTTGACAACCGACAGACCCGCGTCACGCAGACCCGGTGCCGTGCGCTGGAGATGAGACGACGCCGCTCGTGGCGTCGCCGGCCAGCTCCTCGGCCGGCGCCAGCCGTCCTCGTTCGCTGCCTGGAGCTCGTCGAGCAGCGTCGAGAGCGATCCCAGCCACGGCCGGTCGCGAGTCTCCATGAATGCGAGGATGGCTTGGGCGAATGGCGATGCACCGAGAGCCGCATCGCTCGCGCTCTGTTTCGCTGCATCGATAGCGGCGGCCATCGTGCCCGGAGCCAGCCCGAGAGCGGGCTCCGCGGCTACGGCGATCCGAGCGGCGTCCAGCATCCGAGGTTGGCTCGCGAGGTGAACGTTGCGAGCGCCGGCCAGCCCGGCCACGAGAGCGTCAAGCAAAGTGGCCAATAGGGCCGGTCGATCCTGATCGAACTCGGCGCGGAGCTGCGCCTCGTCACGGCGCTCGGACGCGGCGATGCGAGGTGCCTCGACCAGGTAGGAACGATCGAGCAGGTCCGGTCGACCGGCTGCCTCGTCGATCCCCGTCAACAGGATGGGTCGGGCGCCGTCGAAGACCTCCTCGTCGCGATTGGTGTAGAGGGCTCGGATGCCGAAACCCTCACCGCTGGCGAGCCGGCAGAGGGCGTCCGACATCCTCGGCTCGATGCCCGACAGGTTGTCGAATCCGAGCACGTAGTTGTTGTGGGCACAGACCATGAGATCGCGCTCGTCATGGGAGAGGCCGCGAAGGGCGGCTTTGGCAGGATCGATGAGCCCGCGAAGGAACCTCGCGGTGTTTGTCTTCGCGGAGCCCTGCTCGCCGTGGATGGTGAGCACCGGAAACGGCCCTTTACCGGCGAGGGCCGCGACAGCCCACGCGAGCATGAGTGGTCGACAGGAGTCGGTCGCGTGGAGATAGCTCCAGAAGCGATCGGGCCCATCGCCAGCTCGCTCCGGAACGGGTAGCGCTTGCATGGTGCGGGATCGGCGAAAGCGGGCCGGCAGCGCGTCATCTGCCACCCGCCAGCCATCTGTCGAAACCACGATTGCGCGGCCGGTGGTGTCACCGAGGTCGATGAACACCTCCGGCCCGATGCGAGCTATCCGGTAGTGCACGGCTCGTGGGCGCTCCTCCGACGCGACAGCCGAAACTGAACGCACCACGTCTTTCCAGACTGCCGAGGACGGCACCTTCGGCCTGCTCCCACGCTTGCCCCGGTCGCTACGAACTGCATTGAGGATCACGCGCTCGAAGTCACGATCGTCGACGTCGAACGTCCGGACGGCCGGCGACACGGGCGGCCTAACCGTTGCAAACGCAGAGCCCCCCTCATCGCAGAAGAGTTCGATGGCGCCCGCGTCGACGAGTTCGAGGACGAAGCGGTACAGCTCGTCCGCCACACTTCGACCTGTGCCCGTGTCAGGCTTGATCGGAATCGGGTCTGGACTGGGAAGCGGCTTCCACGCCTCCTCAGCCTCGGCCAGGCGCCAAAGATCGTCCTCTGTACCGCCCGCGGCGAGAAAGTCTGAGAGGTCGCCGTGGTCCGGTAATCGTGGGAGCACCACGAGCCGAGACTCGATTCCAATCGCGCTGACCACCGCAGCCACCTTCTCCGCGTGAATGCGACCCGGCTCGTCGTTGTCGGGAAGGATCAGCAGGCGCCGGATTCCCCGTAGTTGCACGTCGAGATCGACCGGCAAAGGTGCGCTCACACCGCCGACCGTGGTGGCGGTGAGACCGATTGCGCGTGCTGCTTCGGCGTCCTTCTCGCCCTCGACCCACCAAAGGTCGCCCTCGCCCCCCTCTGCGCACTGGATGATCTCGGGCAGCCGATAGAGAACATCGCGCATGCCGTCCGGGCGCTTATACACGGCCATGCGACACGCCCCGGGCTTCGGCCAGCGCTGACGAAATGTCTTGGCCTCCGGTGCCCCGGGGTCAGCTTGGTAGCGCGCTGATTCTTTGACGGTGCGCCCAGACTCGTCGCAATACTGGTAGACGCTCCGAAGCTTGTACCCGCGGATCGCTGGCCAAGGCGACAAGATCGCCTCGGAGGAACTTCCGGTCATCAATGGAGCAGACGTGCTCATGCAGCCGGGTCCGAGCCCTGAATACGCATCTGTTCCGCGATGTAAGCCTCGACGGCCAGCACGGGAACGCGGCGCGCGCGCCCGATGACGATGCTTCGGAGAGCGCCCTCGTGAATCAATCGGTAGACGATCGGTCGGCTGACGTGGAGGCACTCGCACGTCTCGTCAATTGTGAGCAACAGGCGGCTCTCACCGTGAGTAGACATGCGATGACGTAACCACGGCCGACTAGTTGCAGCACGGATCGTCCGGGGAACTACTGCGGGATGACTGCTAAAATCGTTCCCGTGCCTGTTCAGACCCTCGACAGCGCGTGCCGACTCTCTGAAGCACTGGTCTCATCGGAGCTCAGCTTGCGGGAGCTCGGCGGTGCGCTTGACGTCAGCCCGCAGACGGTCATGCGATGGAAGACCGGCGACCGACCAATTCCGATCGACCAGAGAGAGCACCTTGAGGCCGTGCTTCGGGACGCGGCAGCGGCGCCTACTCGCGTGGCCGCCGAGGTGGTTAGCGGTCCTTGGACAATTCGGGAACTCGAGAATCGCTTATCGGGCCGCGTCGAACGCCTATGCCTTCGGGCAATGCTCGGGGACGGCCGGCTGACGGTTTCCCCGATTGCAAGGCGGGACGGACGTGGGAGGTATTACGAAAGGCCCGGCGTCTTCCTCGCCCGAACGAGTCGGGCCGGTCTGGATCGCTCGGCACCACGACCGCCGGCGGGACAGGAGCTAGCCCTGGCACGCAAACGCAGCGGGCTGCCAGTGGCAGCAGCCGCCGAACGCGCAGGTGTGAGCGCTGGAACGTGGCGGGGGTGGGAGGCGGCGGGGCCGCCCCGGGCGCGGGTGCCGGAATTCATCGACAGTCTCGACTGGCTCCCGACCGGTCCAGAGCTCCGGGACGCCCGACTAGCGGCCGGCTGGTCTCTCAAAGAGGTTGGAAGACGCGTCGGTGTCTCGTTGTCGGTCGTCCATTCTTGGGAGACGGGGAAACGGCGTCCATCAAGAGGCCGCCTGATGGCGCTTGCCTCTCTGCTGGCGGCTGCGCAGCGCGCCGCCGACGACCGGAGGAACACCGCCCTCGCCGCGCTCATCGCCCTCGCAGAGACCGGGCCGATCACGGAATCGGAATGGCTGCATCGCTCCCGCCGCCGACGTGACGGGCGGCAGTATGTACCAGAGCTCGCTGTCTGGGCGCTGCAGGAGGCTCTAAGTCGAGGGCTGTTGGTCCGCGTCGGGGTCATTCGCACGAGCGACAGCTCCCATCCGGTGTCCGCGTTGTGCACGCCCGACGCGGTGCCTCAGAAACCCCGCGGCGGACTGACCGGCCGGCAGCTCGGCCATGAGCGACAGCGGCTTGGCATCAGCCGCCGCGTGCTAGCCGAGCAAGTCGGTTGCTCTGCGGGGCTGGTAACCCGGTATGAGCAAAGCGGCGATCATCGACTCCATCCCCATTGGTCGGCGCCTCTGAGAAGCGCTTTGAGCGAGCTGGAGACCAAGCGATCCGAGCTTGGTCTCGAGATCCTGCGGACCGTGGACGAAGGCCCGCTTTCGCGTCAAGGCTTTCTCGAGCGTTTCGGCAACAGCAATGCAGCCCGCTCGGCTCGGATCGCCCTCCTCAAGACGGATCTGGAATGGGGACCCGCTTGGGATCGGCTCGGTCGGAGAGTGCCCCGCGGCGCGTTGTATCGGCGCGGCAATGCGCCGACCGAGTCGGCACGAATGGCGGGGCAACAGCTGCGGAAGGCCCGAGAGGGTGCCGGATGGACGACGCCCGAGCTGGCAAAGGCTCTCGGCACCCGAGGCAACACGGTGTCTCGCTGGGAGACGGGTGCGCGCGGCCTTGCGCCCGCACGGGCCGCGATGGCGCTGTCGGTCCTCGAGGGACCAGCACCAGCGCGCCCAGCCGATACGCGCCGGCTCGATCGCCTGCTCGCACTGACCGCCAGGCCCGGTGGGGCCAGATCGACGGAGCTCATCCCCTTCCGGCGCAGCCCGGTCGGCGCTCAATCGTTCGATCGGGCACTCGACTCGGGCCTCATTTGGTCCGTGAGCCGCCTAGAGACGGTGAAGGACGGGCGCGTCTTCGCTCGAAGGGCGTTCGTGAGCGAAAGCACGCCGCCGTCGACGGACGATGATCAGCGCCCGTCGCTTGCCGGCTCCGAGATCAGAGCCCGGCGGCTGTCGGCCGGCCTTTCCCAGGCAAGGCTCGGTGAGCTCGTCGGAGTGAGGAACGTGACGGTGAGCGGCTGGGAGAGGGGAACGCGAGGTGTTCCTGATCGGCTCGTACCGGCCATGTACCGCGCTCTGGCCATCGATGCCTGACCGCCAAAGTTGACCGCCAAGCCGTTTGCGGGGGATGTCCGGGCGTTTACGGCAGTGAACGAGGCCAAGGGTCACCAGCTGCGAGGATTGCCGGCCGTTGCTACCAGCTGCGGACACGGCGAAGACCCCCAGTCAAGCGCGCTAACCAAGCTGCGCCACAGCCCGCGAGAGCAGACACCCTACTCGCGGCGAGCGGTCGGGCGGTCTGCGGCACCTGGCACTCTCCACCCGAGAGTCCCAGTCAATCGAACATCCAGCGACCGGTCCCTGCAGAACCCGCATACGAACTGGTTGCCGCCGTCATGACGGGCGCCGCAAGCCGCAGAACCCTCGCCAAGATCCCCCCGCACTGCCACGATTCCCTCATGGGCGAATACCTGTGTGGTTCCTGGGTCGAGAGTGAGCGATCCCCGGCTCAGCTGACTGGCCGGAGAACACGATGACCTCCCCCGGCGAAACCCTCTGGGCACCCATTGACGCCTTCGTCTCATTGTGGAACCAGCATGACGTCGCAGCCTGGGAACCGTTGTTCACGCCGGACGCCGACTTTGTGAACGTCATAGGGTTTCGGATGACGGGATGGCACGAGATCCGTGACGTGCACGCCGCGGCGCACGCGGGGCAGTTTCGCAACAGCGTGCTCTCCGCCGAGCACCACGACGCGGCGGTCCTCGCCGACGGAGTGGCCATCGCTCACGTCACGACCGCGATCAGCGGGGACCTGAACCCAGATGGCACTCCTCGGTCGCGGCGCTCGACTTGTCTCACGTTTGTCCTCCAAGGACATCCTGAGGCGTGGCGGATCCGGGCCGCGCACAATACGAACGTCATGCCGCCGAGCTAGCGCCACGGGCGGCGGTAGCTCCGCCACTAATCTCCACCTCATGCCGATCTATGAGTTCCGGTGCTCGGAGTGCGAGGTGCGTTTCGAGGCTCGCCGGCCGGTCGATCAGTCGGACGCTGTGGCTCCTGCGTGCCCGAATGGCCACGCAACCACCCGGCGCGTCCTTTCGGTGTTCGCTACAGCGGGAAGAGCGGCAGCGTCGGGACTCCCCTCTGGCGGCGATCTCCCCGCGAGCGGTGGCGGCTGCGGACCGGGCTGCGCCTGCGCCAACCGCTGACGCCAGCACTGGACGGCACGTCGGAGCGGACGACGCGCAACCACCGTGTCCCACGTGACCACTCGTGAGCTCGGTGCTGCTCACAAGTGGTGTGCTAACCAGGAGATGCCCTGGTAGAGCCGCCAGCCCAAGTAAACAACCGATCCCACCAGGATCACCTTGAAGTGCCACGGTGCTCTCGCCTGGCGCTCACCGTCTTCGGCCTCCTCGGTCTGCTCTCTGTCTGGGCCATCAGTGTCCGTGGCGTCCGGCTCGTGCCGTTTCGCCGCACGCCGTCGGCGGGAGCGGCGGTCGGTCGGATCCCCATCCACCGCCTGGTCCGGCGGCATGCCCAGCTCCGAAGCGGGGCGCCGGCCACCCCCGCTCTTGTCGGCCTGACCGTGTGGTCGCGACTGACCTGCGCCGGCTGGCCCCGCCGACCCTCCGGCTGACCGGGCTGACCCTCCCTCCGATCGTTTGGCCGAGGCCCGCGCCGGTCGGCGGGCAGGGTCGGGCGGACGTCGCACCGGTCGATCTGCGGTGCTCGATCCCTCATCATCGGCCGGCGTCCTCCCGGACGCTGCGAGATCACCGCCGGTGCCCACCGGTCCGGGGCCGGCAACTTCGGCCTCAGACTCAGGGGACTCCTCGGCCCCAGGTACACGCTCTGCATCGCCGGGAGGGTCGAGCGGAGAGCTCACACCGGGGGCACACCATGCCGGCGGTCGGTGAACCAACGGGTCTTCGACTCAGCCAGTGCGAAGCGGGTGATCAGCTCCCCACGCAACCGCTCGGGTTGCACGATGGCGTCGATCACGAGATCGGAGGCGAGGCGCAACAAGTCGACATCGGCCTCGTACTCACGGCGACGCTCTGCCACGAACTGCGAACGCTCCGCCTCGTCGACGATCGCAGCGATCCGGTTCGCATAGACGGCGTTCACGGCAGCCTCCGGACCCATGACGGCAATCTTCGCCGACGGCAAAGCGAGGCACGCATCCGGCGCGAACGCCGGTCCGGCCATCGCGTAGAGGCCCGCCCCGTACGCCTTCCGCAGGATCACCGAGATCTTCGGCACGGTCGCCTCAGCAACCGCCGTGATCATCTTGGCGCCATGGCGGATGATCCCCCCCCGTTCGACCTGGGTCCCGATCATGAAACCAGGCACATCCGCCAAGAACAACAACGGCACATTGAACGCGTCCGCGCACCAGATGAACCGTGCGGCCTTGTCGGCCGAGTCCGAGAACAGCACGCCACCGCGAGATCCCGGGTTGTTGGCCACAATGCCGATGGACCGGCCCTCAAGCCGTGCCCATCCGACCACGAGCTCAGGAGCGAAATGCGGCTTGATCTCGAAGAAACTCCCGCCGTCGACCAGCGCGTCGATGACGTCGAAGATCGAGTAGCCGGCACTGTCCGAGTCCGGGATCGTCGCAGCGGTGAGCTCGCCGAACGGCGGCTGAGGCGACTCCCACGGCGCCGCCTCGCGCCACGACCCGGGCAGGTACGCGAAGTAGCCCTTGGCTGCCTTGATCGCGGCCGCGTCGTCGATCACCAGGTTGTCACCCGAACCCGACACCGTGGCGTGCATGCGAGCGCCGCCCATCTCCTCCAGATCCGTCACCTCGCCGACCACCATCTCGGCCATGCGTGGCGATCCGAGGTACATCGACGCGTTGCCCTCGACCATGAACACGACGTCGCAGAAGGCCGGGATGTACGCACCCCCGGCGGCAGAGGGCCCGAACAGGCAGCAAATCTGTGGCACGCGGCCCGAGAGCCGGATCTCGTTATAGAAGATGCGGCCGGCACCTCGGCGTCCGGGGAACAATTCCACTTGATCGGTGATCCGGGCCCCGGCAGAGTCCACCAGGTAGAAGACCGGTAGCTCGTGCTCGAGCGCGTACTCGGTCAGGCGGACGATCTTCTCGACCGTGCGGGCGCCCCACGAGCCGGCCTTGACGGTCGAGTCGTTCGCCATGACGCACACGGGTCTGCCGTCGACGCGCCCTCGACCGGTAACCACGCCGTCAGCCGGGAGATCGGCCCCGAGCGAGTTGGCCAGCAAGCTGTCCTCGACGAACGAACCCTCGTCGAGCAGCAACGCCAGCCGATCACGCACGAAGAGCTTGTTCTGGGCCTTGAGTTTGGCCGCTCCTGTCGCAAGGTTGCCGACAGAGGCCCGCGCTGTCGCAGCGTCGATCCGCTCTCCCTCCGACATCTCGCCGACGGGCTGGCCGGCGGCGGGCACCTCGCCGACGGGCTGGCCGGCGGCGGGCACCTCGCCGACGGGCTGGCCGGCGGCGGGCAGGCCGGGAGCGGGAGCATCCGGAGGGGGCTGATCGGCTGCGCGCGCACCAGCGGCGCCGCCGGCGGCCGCAGGCTCGCTCACCGCTGAGCCCTCACCCGTACGCGCATCTCGATCGGTGTCGGCCCGAGATCGAAACGCTCCCTCAAGGATCGCTCCAGGTACCGCAGGTACGGCGGAGGCAGCCTCCGGGTGGCGAATAACGTCACCGTGGGTGGGTCGATGGCCCCCTGCACGGCGTAGAGGATACGAGCGCCCGGAGCGGGATGGGCACTCTGGGCGGCCTTGAGCGCCTCGTTCAGGCGCGACGTCGGGATGCGACGGTGATAGGCGGCGATCGCCTGGTCGATGACCGGGAGCAGGCGGTGCACACCGAGCCCGGTCTTGGCCGAGATGCGGAGGACGGGCGCGTACCCGAGAAACGCCAGTTTCTCAGCCACCTGATCGCCCAAGTCGAGGCGCTCCTCGGTCGACAGGAGATCCCACTTGTTGAGCAGAATGACAGCAGGACTGCCGGACGCGTCGACCCGTTCCGCCAGACGCTGGTCCTGATGCGTGACCCCCTCGGTGGCATCGAGGACCAGGAGTGCCACATCCGACCGGTCGAGCGCTCGCAACGACCGGACGAGCGAGAAGTACTCCGGAGCGTCCCCTTCCCTGGCTCGGCGTCGCATCCCGGCGGTGTCGACCAGGCGCAGCGAACCGACCTCGGTATCGACGACGGTGTCGATGGCGTCCCGGGTCGTCCCGGGCAGGTCATGGACCACGGATCGATCCTCGCCGACGAGACGGTTGAACAACGTCGACTTGCCGACATTCGGGCGACCCACGATGGCGACGGCAGCGATGGCCCGGTCATTCCCGGCGCTCCCGGCGTTCGCAGCGCTCCCGGAGTTCCCGCCCCGCGAAGAGGCTTCGACATGGCCGCCTTCCGCTCGGAGCGGCGTCTCGTCTATCGACTCTCCCTCGCGAATGGGACGCATGTGTCCCATATCGACCGGAGAGTCCTGCCCGGCGCCGGCTGCTGCACACGCGCCGGCGCCGGCGCCACGTGCCGCCGACCCGGCCGCCAACGACCCGAGCCGCCCCACCAGCGTGTCCAGCAAATCCCCGACGCCCCGGCCGTGTAACGCGCTCACCATGATCGGTGTGCCGAGCCCGAGCGAGGCGAGCTCCCAGGCCTCCGCCTCCCGGCGCTCGTTGTCGACCTTGTTGGCGACGACGATGACTTTGTCCCGCACGCGGCGCAGCCAGCCGGCAACGATGGCGTCCTCGCCCGTGACCCCGGTCGTGGCGTCGAGCACGAACAGCACGATGTCGGCGCCGTTCACCGCACGGATCGACTGCTCGCTGACCTTGTCCTCCAGCGAGTCGCCGCCCTCGACGAGCCCGCCGGTGTCGACGAGGCGAAACGCCGTCCCCGCCCAATCACACTGCAGCTCCAGGCGATCGCGGGTGACACCCGGGTTGCGCTCGACGATGGCGATCTGCCGCCCGACGAATCGGTTCACGAGGGTGGACTTCCCGACATTCGGTCGCCCGGCTACGACGACAACGGGCAGGGTGTCTTTCATCGGGCTCCCAACGCCTGGAGTAGCGACCGAGCATCGGTTGCTACGACTTCGACTGGCTTCGGCAGCTCGGACAGCTTGACCCCATCGAGAAACAACCCGTTGGACAGGCAGACGTCCGGCAGCAAGTAGCGGCAGTCGTCCGACCGCGCCGCCAGTACAGCGGCCACGTCGTTCCCCGCCATCAATCCGGTGACGGCGATGTTGCCGCCAAAGAAGTCGTTGCGGACAGCGACGATCTCGACTTCGTCGCGGCCGACCTCGGCCAGCAGCGGCGCCAGCACGGCCGCCCCGTACTCGCCCGTGAGGACGGCCGGCGGGCGGAGATCGTGATGGCGCGGCCGCCCGAAGCGGACCGGCGCGGCAACCGCCGTGGCTGTCCCGCCGCCAGAAGTCGCGTGTCTCGCCGCAATGGAACCGTTGGCCGCTGCCGCGACCGTCGCTGCCGCGAACGCCACTGCCCCGACTGGCTCATCGGCGGTCCTCGGCGCCCGGTAGCCCTCAGCAGGTGCGCCCTCGACCCACTGGAAGAAACCCGTCGTGTGACCCGCCCGACCCACGAGCTCTCCCGACGAGAGGCCGAGCAGATCGGCCTCGAACGCCCTGGCCATCCCGATGCCGTTCTCGTGCTGCAGGAAACCGTCGTACTCCTCAGCCGGAGGGAAGGGCACCCCGGCCAGCAGGTAGTACTCGTCGGCGGCGTACACGAGCCGGCGCCCGATCCCGCGCAGGAAGATCGACTGCCACTCGGCGACCGCCTCGACGACGGCGACAGCCTCGGAGCAAGTGTGCGCCCGCATGGAGGCCTCGGTGGTGTACCGGCTGATCCCGAGCGGGACGAGCGCAGCGGTCGCGAGATCGGGGAATCGATCCAGCAGTCCCGCGAGCGTGTCCTGCAGGACGGCGCCGTCGTTGACACCAGGACAGACGACCACCTGGCCGTGCACCTCGATGCCGTGGTCCAGCAGCAACCGCAGCCACCGCAGCGAGAGCGCTCCCCGCTTGTTGCGCAGCAGCCGGGCCCGTACATCGGGGTCGGTGGCGTGGATCGACACGTACAGCGGGGAGAGGTGCTGGTCGATCACACGCTCCAGATCAGCCTCGGTGAAACGCGTCAAGGTAGTGAAATTCCCATACAGGAACGACAACCGGTAGTCGTCGTCCTTCAGGTACAGGCTGGAGCGCATGCCCTTCGGCAGCTGGTAGATGAAGCAGAACTCGCAATGGTTGTCGCAGGTCCGCACCTGGTCGAACACCGCGGAAGAGATCTCGGCGCCGAGCGGCTCCCCAGCTGCTTTGTCCACAGTCACCGCTAGGTCGAGGCCGCCCCGCGACACGTCGAAGTCGACCACCGGTTCGTCGGCGATCAGCTGATACTCGATGACGTCGCGGGGCACTTGGCCGTTCATCGCGCGAATCTCGTCGCCTGGCAGGAGCCCGGCACGCGACGCCGGGGAGGGATCGGCCACGGCCACCACTCGTGGTAGTGGCATTGCCCCAGGTTACAGCCCCTGTCAGCCGCGCCGTGACGGGCGCCGGCTCACGGCCTCCCATAGCGTGGCCAAGCGCCGTTAGCGTCGTAGCCATGCGGGTCACGAAGGTGCGGTTGGCAGAGCCGAGGGGTTTCTGTGCGGGAGTCGAGATGGCGATCAAAGCCCTCGACTGGATGGTACGGGTCTTCGAGCCGCCGGTGTACTGCTACCACGAGATCGTCCACAACCGGATCGTCGTCGAGGAGTTCGAGCGGCGCGGCGTCATCTTCGTGGACGACGTCTCCGCAGTGCCGGCCGGGGCACCGGTCATGCTGTCGGCACACGGGTCAGCCCCCGAAGTCGAGGCTGCTGCCGCCACCCACGGCCGGGTCGTCGTCGACGCGTGCTGCCCGCTCGTGACGAAAGTGCATCACGAGATGAAGGTCCGTGCTCGCAAGGGATACACGATCCTCTACGTCGGTCATGAGGGTCACGAGGAGGCGATCGGCACGATGGCCGTCGCTCCGGCCGCCGCGCACCTCGTGGAGAGCGACGCCGACGTTGAGGCAGCCGCCGCCAGGCTGCCGGCCGACACGCCGGTCGCTTTGCTCGCTCAGACGACGCTCGCACATGAGGAGTGGATCGGGCTCGTGGACGCCGCCCGGGCCCGTTTCCCTGACTTGTGGATGCCTGGGCGCTCCGACCTGTGTTACGCGACAACGAATCGGCAGGCGGCCATGCGCGAGCTGGCGCCGAGCTGTGACGCCGTCGTCGTGGTGGGATCGTCAAACTCGTCCAACACCTTGGCGCTCGCCAAAGTGGCTTCGGCGACCTGTCCCCGCGTGGTCCGGGTCAACTCCCCTGACGAGCTCCCAGAGGATCTGGCCGGAACTGTCGGGGTCACCGCTGGGGCGTCGGCACCGGACTGGCTCGTTCAACAGATCATCGCCCGGCTCGCCCCTCGCGACGGTGTGGAGATCGTGCACGTGACCGACGAGGACGAGTACTTCCCTCCCCCGCCGGAGCTGCGTGACGTGCTGCGCGCTGCCGCAGCGGCGCTGTCGTTGGCCTTTGGTTCGCCCGTCGACGAGACGCCGCCGACCGCCGGCGATCGGTCGATCTCGGCCGCCGAGGTGCTCAGGCCGACTGCCTGACCTTGATCTCGGCAGCCAACTCGCGAGCCACCTGGTCCACGGGAAAGCGACCCGATACGCCGCGCCAGAGCAGGCTGAGCAGCCCGACGCCGAGGAAGATCGCGCCCGCCGCGCTCACGAACGGCAGCCATGCACCGCGAACATCGAACCGGCGACCGCTGCTGCCACCGCCGTCGCGGCGGTCTGCGCCGAAGCAGCCGCACCCTGGGCCCGTCCGAGCTCCCAAGACCGGACCCACTGAGCGAGCTGAGCCGCCTCGGCGGGAGTGCCGACGGCCACGAGCACCGCCTCGACGGAGCCGAGGCCAATCAGGAGCGGGACGCTCCCGATGAACCGATACAGCGTCGCGAAGACTGCAGAGCCCGCCATCGCGAAGGCGACGAGATACCGCCGGTCGAAGTGATCCACGAGCCAGCCGCCGGGGAACGACATAACGGCGAACGGGAAGGCGAACAGCGTCCACGACAATCCGATCTCCCATGCCGTCGCCCCCTTCCTGCCAGCAGCAAGCTCCAGCACACCTCGTAGACGCCGACCACGAGTCCCACGGTTGCGAACGCGACCAGGACACCCAGTAACGACCGGTTGCGCCAGAGCCGGAGCCGAGTGCCTGTGGGCTCGTGCTCGGCGGTAGCGGGCCGGCGCTTTGGAAGGAACAGCACGATCGGGACGATGGCGATCAACGATGCTCCGGCCGCCACGAGGAAGACCCAGCGCATGCCGGCGACGCCGGCAAAGCCGCCGATGAACGGGCCGATAGCCATCGCGATCGTCCTCGCTCCGTAGAAGGACCCGAAGGCTCGCCCTCTATGGGATGCAGGTACGACTTCGGCGATCGTGGCGGCGTTTGCCACGTCCACGACGCCGGCGCCGGCGCCTTGCAGCGCCCGCAGCAGGAGCGCGGCAGCAAAGAACGACGCCATGGTGATGCCGACCAGCGTCACCGACGAGCCTCGGTGTCGCAGGTAGACGGGGAGCGGCGGCAGTACGGCGGTCGCCCCGCACCACTCGGTGAACGCCGACGCCGAGAGCGCCAGGACAACCCGCCGTGCGGAGCGGGCGGCGGCGGGCTCGAGCTTGGCTGCCGGTGTGTTGCCGGATCAGTTGTCACGTCCGTGCCGCCTCCCGGATGAGGCTACGCAACTCCTCGGCTAGCTCCCGGCGCCGCTCGCTGGGCAGCGGGGCGAGCCCGAATAGGTCGCAGAGCCACAATCCGTCGGTCGCGTAGCGGACGACGGTCGCCAGCACACGATCCACACCGTCGTTCTCCACGGCGGCCTGCCAGCAGGCAAAACGATCCCTGAGCGGCGCCAGCAATTCCGGGTCGGAGGCGACTCTTGCGAGCAGTGCGCTGCCGAGGCGCCGGTCGCGGGGATCGCTCGGCTCGTCGGCAGGCTGCACGGTGGCCTCGACGTAGGCGCGGATGAACGCGCCGGGCTCGCCGCTGTAGGCATCGAACCGCTCGAGGTCCGCATCAAAGGTGAGGACGAACTGCTCGACCATGGCCGTCACCAGCGCCGCCCTCGACGGGAAGTGATAGAGCACTCCCCCCTTGCTCAGGTTCGCCTCGGCGGCTGCGGAGTCGAGCGTGAGGTGGGAGACGCCATCGCGGATGGCCGCCGGCCAGCCGCCGGACCGGGTGCCAGACCAGTCGCGGGCTGGCGATCTGCCTACACGACTTTCGCCCTCCGCCGAGCGTCGTCGAAGGCCTGCTGGATCCCGGCAGCCACTTGGTCGGAGAACTCCTTAGTGGCGCGCCGGGAGACCCGGACAGGCCGCTTCTTCCCTGCTTCGTCCCCGCCCTCACCGGACTCGCGGGCGCCTTCGGCTGCTGGGGCTACGGATGCTGCGCCGGCGGATGCGGCTGCGGCGGCGGATGCGGCTGCGGCCTGCGCACGGCCGCCGATCTCGGTGCCGCTCAGGGGCGGCCAGATCGGCTTGCCGATGACCACAACGACGCGCCGTGGCCGCGGGATCGTCGAGCCGCGCGGCATCGACTGCTCGCTGCCTCCGATCCCGACTGGGACCACGGGCACGCCGGCTCGCACCGCCAGATATGCCACGCCCTCGCGCAGGTCGATCACTTCGCGTCCTGAGCGGCGGGTGCCTTCCGGGAACATGACGAGGGGTTCCCCACCGGCGAGCACCGCCCGACAGCGCTCCAGCGCCTCCCGGTCCGCACCGGACCGGTTCACCGGGAACACCCCGAGCGCCTCGAGCATCCGCCCGGCGAGCTTCGACTTCCAGATCTCGGCCTTGGCGATGTAACGAAGGCGGCGCGTGGTCACGCGGGCGACGATCAGCCAGTCGACGTAGGAGCGGTGGACCGGGGCGACGAGAAACGCTCCCTCAGTCGGCAAATTCTCCTTCCCGATGACACGGCCCGGCAGGTACAAACGAGAAAGGCCGACGGCGATGCCGCGGGTCACCCGGTACAGCAGGATCTCGCCGCGTGTGGGCGGCGGTGAGGGAGTCCAGCTCACAGGTGCGACAACACCTCCTCGACCACGTCATCGACCGATCGCCCGGTCGTGTCCACCACGATCGCACCCTCGGCGATCATAAGGGGGGATACGGCACGGGACGAGTCCAGGTCGTCACGCCTCGATATCGCTGCCTCGGTCGCGCCGGCAGTGGCTTCATTGGCGATGGCCGGCGACCCCGCGTGCTGGATCGCCCGCCGCCGCGCCCGTTCGTCGGGGTCCGCGGTCAGATACACCTTCACCGTCGCACCGGGGGCCACAACACTGCCGATGTCCCGACCCTCCACGACGCCACCGACATGAGCCTCGATCCAGGACCGCTGCCTTTGCACGAGCTCGGCACGCACGGCGGGGTGCGCTGCCACGGCCGACACGACAGCGTCCACCTCCGGAGTCCGGATCGCCGCCGACACGTCCTCGCCGTTGAGCACGATGGCGTCACCGACCTCGAGCGTCATCTCCCGCGCCAGGCCGGCGCACGCCTCGTCGTCGGCGAGATCGATGCCCGAGCGCATGGCAAGGAGTGTGACCGCCCGGTACATCGCACCGGTGTCGAGTCTCCGCAGGCCCAACCGGGCGGCCAAGGCGGTTGCCACAGTCGACTTGCCGGATCCGGCCGGCCCGTCGATGGCGATGACGCTTCCACCAGCGGGAGGAGAGCCGCAGACCGTCACGCGTCCTCCGTCGTCCACGACACCCGGTAGCCATGGTCCCGCAAGGGCGTCACGACCGCTTCGACTGCGGCCGCGTCGATGACGAGCACGAGCACGCCGCGAGGTCCCTCGGCGGAGTGGGCGATCTCGAGGTCGTAGATGTTCACGCCGAGCTCGCCGGCGAGCGTGGTCACCTCGGCGAGGACTCCAGGGCGGTCGGGAACCACGACGCGTAGCTCCGCTACCACCGTCGGGCGCAGGCCCCGGGGTGGGAGGTTGCGGCGAGAGGAGCGGGCGGTTTCGAGGAGGGCTACGAGCGAGGAACGATCACCGTCCGCGACGATGCGGCGCACCTCGCCGAGGCGATCGATCAGGCGGTCGAGCACCGGCAAGATGGCGCCGGCGTTGTCGCGGCAGATGTCGGGCCAGATCGCGGGAGAACCGGCCGCGATGCGCGTCATGTCACGAAACCCGCCCGCCGCCAACCTCATCAGCGCCGCATGATCGAGCGAGGACTCCCCCGCAAGGCTCATGAGCGTCGCAGACGTGAGGTGGGGCACGTGCGAGATCACGGCGACCAGCTCGTCGTGGCGGTCTGCCGCCAGCGCCACCACGTCGGCTCCGAGTGATGCGATGACCGATTGGAGAGTGGTGAACGCCGCCGGGTCGGTGTGCTCCGTGGGCGTGAGCACCCAGGTGGCGCCCACGAACAGCTCGGGGTCGGCGCCGTCGGGGCCTTCCTGCTCGGAGCCGGCCATCGGGTGCCCGGCGACAAACCGGGGGTGAGCGAGCTCCGAGACGATCGGCCCCTTCACCCCCGCCACATCGGTGACGATCAGGTTGTCGCCTCCGGTAGCGAGCAGTTCGCGGGCTACCGGCACGACCGCCGATGCCGGCGTCGCCACGAAGGCGATGTCTGCCTGGTCGTCATGGCCGACGCGGTCGATCACGCCAAGCTCGGCCGCCCGGGCTGCCCGGATCTCGTCGCGGTCCGATCCCGTGACCTGCCAACCACGAGCCCGTAGGCCGCCGGCGATCGAGGCACCCACAAGGCCAAGGCCCACCACCTGGGCGCGTCGTGTCAGGGGGGTGGCAGGCATAGGCGCCGAGCCTAATGGGTCGCCCCGGTGCCCTTCGCCGCCCCGGTGCCCTTCGCCGCCCCGGTCAGCCTTCGCCGCCAGCATCAGCCTTCGCCGCCCCGGTCAGCCTTCGCCGCCCCGGTCAGCCTTCGCCGCCCCGGTCAGCCTTCGCCGCCGGCGTCGGTGTCACGGAAACTCTGCACTGTGCCGAGTACACGTGACAGCGATGCCACAAGGAAGCCCCGCCATCCTGGCTACCCGTCGTCGAGGGGCACGCGATCTGCCTGCGCGGCCGCCCGTCGCTCCGCCCGCGTCGGAGGCCGGGGCGTGGCGGCTCGCGCAAGCTCGCGCACTTCCTCAGCATCCAGCTCCCGCCACTCCCCCGGCCGGAGCCGGCGGTCACTGACGGGGCCGATTCGCGTCCGCACGAGCCGGACGACGGGGTGGCCGACCGCCTCGCACATGCGGCGGACCTGCCGGTTGCGACCTTCGTTGATCACGATGCGCAGCACACCCGCCGACAGGAGCGACACCCGGGCAGGGCTCGTCGGCCCGTCGGACAGGACGACCCCTTCGCGAAGCGCCCGCACCGCCCGGGGCGACGGCAGGCCTCGCACCTCCGCGAGGTACTCCTTCTCGACACCGTGACTCGGGTGCGCCAGCAACTGAGTGAGGACACCGTCATTCGTGAGGATGAGGAGGCCCTCGGTGCCGACGTCCAAGCGGCCGACCGAGAACACCCGCGGTTCGGGCGGGACGAGATCCAGCACGGTGGGCCGGCCCTCGGGGTCCGAAGCCGTCGTCAAGACCCCCTCCGGTTTGTTCAGGAGGTAGTACACCAGCCCCGGCAGGACACCGACGGGCACTGAGTCGACCTCGATCTGGTCGTGCGTGACGTCGACCCGGCGACCCAGCTCGGCTTCGACCCCGTTGACCGTGACTCGACCATCACTGATCAGCTCTTCGCAGATCCTCCGGCTCCCGAAGCCGGCCCTCGCCAGCACCTTCTGCAGCCGCTCGCCCTCGGGCGGCGGCCCGAGCGCCACTCAGGCCTCGGGGTCAGGACGGAGCGCCTGCTCCAGCATCTCCACCGTGGTGGCAGGAGGTACGAACTCGGCTAGCGCTGGCAGCTCCTCGAGGGAGTCCAGTCCCAACCGCTCGAGAAACCCACTCGTCGTCCCGAACAACACC
>JBEKLQ010000069.1:0-21610 GCA_050010115.1 Acidimicrobiales bacterium
GTTCCGATCGGCCGCGAGCGCGGTATCGCCGAGCGCTGCAGCGAGCGCTGCGCCCGCCCGCCAGGCCGCGTACGCGTAACCCTGCACCTCTGCGACAGCGATTGGAGCCTCAGGCAAGCGACCATCGGCGAACGACACCCCGTCCCAAGAGTCCTTCCAGCCTTGGTTGACGAGCCCGGATTCACTGATCCGTTGGTACTCGATGTAGCCGTCGCCGTCCGGGTCCCCGGGACCCGCCATCCAATCCAGCGCGGCGTTGACGGCAGGGATCAAGGGACGTACGTCGGCCAACGGAGTGCCCCAACGCCAGAGCTCGGCGACGAGCATCACAAAGAGAGGCGTGGCGTCTGCCGTCCCGTAGTACACGTTGCCGGAAGCGAACGAGAGTGACGCACGACCCTCCTGGCGAACTTCGTGCAGGATCCGACCCGGTTGTTCTTCTGTGGCATCGTCATACCGCTTCCCCTGTAGGCGAGCGAGTGTCGTCGCTGTCGAGAGAGCCAACGATGGCCCAAGGACCAGGGACATCCACGCCGTGAGTATGGAGTCGCGACCGAAGAGCGTCATGAACCACGGCGCTCCGGCTGCCACGACCGGCTCGTGGGGGTGCGCCGGATCGAAGATCCGGAGGGCGCCGAGATCGATCCCGGCTCTGCGGAGCGAGAGTGCCAAAGCGGGGACATCGGTAGTGATCCGAGGAAGACCGGCCTCCCAGGCTGCCTGTCGGGTCGCCGCGGGCGATGCCTCGACAGGCTGACCGCACCGGTGCAGAGACGGCAGTTCCTCCCCGGCCCGCACCGCTGCCACTTCCAAGCAGGCCGACCACTCCTGCTTGCCCGGCAGGACGACGTGCCAGGAGATCGTTCCGTCGTCGGCGTCGAGGACACCTGCCGGATGAGGGCGGACGATTGATCCTGCATCGGAGTCCGGCTCTCCCAGGCGTAGGGCCTCGCCCACGGCCGAAGCTGTGAGCATCGGTGGGGCGTGGCTTGCCTCCTTCACCTCGATCACGCCGGCGAGGTCCGTCCCGACCGACACCAGGACGTCGACGGTCTGCTCCTGCTCAGCGAGGTTGCGGAGGCGCACGTCGGTCCGCAGGCCGTGCCCGACATGCAGCTCTCGCAGCACGAGAATCGTGTGGTCGTTCGTGCGGCCGGCCATCGCGGCTGAGAACGGCGCCGAAAGTGTGCACGCCAGAGGCTCGATCACCTCGCCCGACACCTGCAGGACCAGTCGTGACAGGACGCGGCGGTCGCCCACGAACAGGCCGCTCGGCCCCTGGCCGGTGATGTCGCCGCGCCGATCGCAGATGACAAAGCTCGCGCCACCGACGAGCGTGATACTTCCGGCATCGGGTGGGACAGCCTCTCCTGAGAACGTCCACGGAGTGAGGGCAGCGCCGGAATCTGCTAAGCCGCCTCTCACGTGCTGCTGCCTGTGTTGATGGACCCGTCGTCGTAATTGCAGGCCGGTCGCATGCAAGAGTGGTCGCTCATCGGTGCTCCTCGGACCTGGAGCAGCCGAACTGGCGCGCCGCCTGTCAGCGTACGCCCCAGGCGCGGTCCTGAGTCCAGCCACCTTCCCCGAGGGGCGCGATCCGGAAATCGGCGGTAAACTAAAGTTTCCCACTTGGGAGGGACGGCCCGCGAGGCTCGGCGAGAGGGTGTACCCCCGTTGCCGACTGGCTCAAGCCTCTTCTGAGCATCACCGCAGAGGAGAGCTGTGCCGAGTCGAAGCCTGCCCGAACAATCGTCGATGGCGAGCGCGGCACATCGCTCATCGCCTGGTCGGCCTGCCGAGTCGTCAACGGCCGAGCTACACGCGCGTCCGGTCTTCGGTGAGCCAGGCATTCGGCGCATCGGGCTCACGCCGCACGAACCCCATACTCCGGCGGCTACGGGGGACCGGCTGCGCATCGGGCTGCTCGCCCCTCCCTGGCTCCCCGTGCCCCCGATCGGATACGGCGGCACAGAAGCTGTGGTGGATCGCCTCGCAAGAGGGTTCCAGAAGGCGGGCCACCACGTGGTGCTGTTCGCCGCCCCCGGCTCGAGCTGTCCGGTCGACACCCGCTCGGTGGTGTCGTTCGAGGCTCGTGACCTGGGAGCAGCCGTGACCGAAGTCCGGCACGTCCTCGCTGGCTACGAGGCGTTCGGCGACTGCGACGTCGTCCACGATCACACTCTCGCCGGGCTGCTCGAGTCGACTCGCCATCCGGCCGTCCCGACCGTGACGACGTGCCACGGCCCGCTCGCGGGCGACCTGCGGGACATCTACGCTCGCGTCGCTCGGCGACTGCCGGTGATTGCCATCTCCCATGCCCAGGCGCTTCAGGCACCGGAGATCCCGGTCGCCGCCGTGATCCACCACGGGCTCGACGTCGACGAATTCCCCATGGGTACCGGTTCCGGCGGTTACCTCCTCTTCCTCGGCCGGATGAGCCCGGAGAAGGGAGCTCATCGCGCCATCGATATCGCCGAGAAGGCGGGTATACCCCTTGTCCTCGCCGCGAAGATGCGCGAGCCAGCCGAGCGGCAGTATTTCGACGAGTTCGTGCGTCCCGCGCTCGGGCACGGGGCCGAGTACATCGGGGAGGTTGCCGGCGCCGAGAAACTCCGCCTGCTCGGTGACGCTGTCGCGCTCCTCAACCCGATCCGTTGGGCCGAGCCCTTCGGCCTCGTCATGGTCGAGGCGCTCGCCTGCGGCACGCCCGTGCTCACGCACCCTGTCGGTGCCGCCCCTGAGATCGTCGACCACGCCCGCACCGGCTTCCTCTGCGGGTCTGACGAGGAGCTTGCGGCTGCAGCGTCACTCGCCTCGGGACTCGACCGCTCGCGCTGTCGAGATGCGGTGCTCAGGCGTTTCTCGACAGCGCGGATGGTCGACCGGCACCTGTCCCTCTTCGACAAGGTGCTGGGCTCTTCTGCTGCGCAGTCGATGGAGGCTGTCGAGGTCGCCTCCTGACCGCAATCCAAGCGGATGCGTCGTGACGGCGCCGCCTCACACGACCTCGGCGGGCTCCTCGGTGCGCACCCCGCTGGCGACGCCGGCCATCAACAGGCCGATCGCCTCGCGGGTGCTCGTGTGAGGGTCGGCCGAACCGATGATCGAACCCGTTGCTCGCCGGGGTGTCGAGCCCGAAGGTCCTGTGCGCGGGCCGCCCGTCCAGAGCTACCCCAGGTGCAGTCAGGCGACGGCGGGCAGTACCTCATCGGCGACCAAGCGCAGGTGATCGATATCGGCCAGATCGAGCACCTGGAGGTAGATCCTGGCGGCCCCGGCCGCACCGTAGGTCCTCAGGGTGTCGATGACCTCGTCGGGAGTGCCGGCCGCGCCGTTGCGCCTGAGCTCGTCCGGTGCCCGCCCGATGTTGGCCGCGCGCACCTCGAGCTCACTCTCGTCGCCGCCGCAGCACAGGACGAGCGCGGCCGAGCGCTGGACCGAGTCCGGGTCACGTCCGATCGAGCGGCAGGCATCGTCGACGAGGCGGTACTGCCGCTCGACGACCTCGAGAGGGGAGAATGCCACGTTGAACTCGTCGGCGAAGCGGGCGGCGAGCGCCGGAGTCCGGCGAGCACCGTGACCTCCGACGATGATCGGTGGCCGGGGACGCTGCACTGGCTTGGGGAGAGCGGGACCTGGCTCGAGTCGATAGTGGCGGCCGAGGAACTGGAACTGCTCGCCTACCGGCGTCTCCCAGAGCCCGGTGATGATAGCCAGTTGCTCCTCGAGGCGGTTGAACCGCTCGCCCAGCGAAGGGAATGCAATCCCGTACATCTGATGCTCGGCCTCATACCAGCCGGCGCCCAGGCCGAGCTCGACCCGCCCTCCGCTCATGGCGTCCACCTCGGCGACAGCGACGGCGAGCGGGCCGGGGAGGCGGAACGTTGCGGCCGTCAGCAGCGTGCCGAGCCGGATCCGCTCGGTGTCGCGAGCAAGGCCGGCCAGCGTGATCCACGCGTCGGTCGGACCTGGCAAGCCACTGACATCACCCATCTTCAGGTAGTGGTCGGAGCGGAAGAAACCCCCATAGCCACACTCCTCGGCCGCTCGTGCCACCGCCAGCAGATCGTCATAGGTGGCACCCTGCTGCGGCTCGGTGAATATGCGTAGTTCCATGGGCTCGGTCTAGCGGTGCTCAGCCCTCGAAGAAGCGCCTCGGGCTCGAGACGAGCATCTCGTCCACCTGCGCCTCGGTCACCCCTCGGTCGAGGAGCGCCGGCACCACGTCGCGGACGATGTGCAGGTAGTGCCAGTTCGGCAGCCCCGGTTTGAAGGCCGGGTCGATCCAGTCGATGTAGCAGGCGGCGTCATGGCTGAGCACCATCTGGCCGGCGTAGCCCCGCCGACACATCTCGGCCACGATCCCGACCCGTCCCTCGAAGTCGAGCGTGGCGTCGATCCCGAAACGGTCCATGCCGAGCATGAACCCGTTCTCGGCAAGCGCGGTGAGGTGTTCGGCATCGGTCGAGTCCCCACTGTGGGCGAGCAGCACGCGGTCGAAGGCCACACCCTCGGAGCCGAGGACCTGTTTCACGGCGAGGCCGGTCTGCGAACCGGGGTGCGTATGGACCATGATCGGGGCGCCGGTGCGCAGCTGGGCCGCCGCCACTGCCCGCAGCACCCGCTCGACACCCGGCATCAGGCCGTGCTCGTCGATCGCGCATTTGAGAAACCCAGCCCGTACCTCTGTACCCCGCACCCCCTCTTCCAGATCGCGCACGAAGAGGTCGACCATCGGATCGGGCAGCCCGGGGATGACTCCGGGCCCGCGGAAGAAGAAGAAGTGAGGCACGTCCGTGTAGGTGTAGACGCCCGTGGCCACGATGATGTTGAGGTCGACCTCGGCCTGGATGCGGGCGATCCGCCCGATGTCACGCCCGAGCCCGTCCACGGTCGGATCCGCGATCGTTGAGATGCCTGCCGCCGCCAGCTCATTCAGCTTGGCGATGGCATTGGCGACCTGCTCCTCCTCGTCCCACTCATCGGACCATTGCCGCTGGGAGTCAGGACTCAGCACGAAGACGTGCTCGTGCATGAGCGTTCGCCCGAGATCGGCAGTCTCGACCGGGCCTCGGGCGGTCTGGACGATGGTCATCAGCGTCTCCTTGCTCATAGTGGATCGGGCCCGTCACGGATGGTCGTTGGGGCACACGGCCGGGGTCGGGTACTGGTAGGCCACGTGGTTCAGTCGCCAGGACCCCTCCCACCACGTCGCCGAGGGATTCGGGAGCTTCAGGAAGGTCCGGAGGTCCACGTAGAGCGCCGCCGCGTACCGTGCGGCGCCTGCTGGGCAGAAGTGCACATTGTCGACCATCCGCACGCGCTCCCACTCGCTCTTTGGGGCTTTCGGGTTGCCCTCGGGGGGCAACCAGTCGGAGAAGCCCCCGTGCAACAGCACGGAGTCGCCGATGGGCAGGTACAGGACCCGGCCTGGGAACTCCGACGTCAGCGATGCCGCGATCGAGTCCCACCGGTTGATCGCCGCTATCACGTGGGCGAGGTAGGCCGGCTCATTGACCGTCACCGACGCGTCAGGGCCGGGCTGCGGGAACTGCTGGAAGATGACTCCTCGGACCCCGTAGCCCAGAAGCTCCCTTACGAAGCTGGCAAGCTCTACCCGGTACCGAGAGGGGTGCTGCCAGGCGAGGCCGTTGTCCCAGCTCCACATTCCGATCACGAGTTGGGGGTGAGTGGCGGTGACCCACCCGGCGATCTCGCTTCGCCACCCGCCCGGCGCCGCCGTGAGCCCCCAGCCCCACTGCGATTGGTTCACGACCGTGACGACGCCCGTCGACTGCAGCAGTGCCTGCACCGCAGGGCTGTCGGACAGCATCACGGAATCGCCGACGAGCAGGACCCGCAGCGGGTGCGCCTTCGTCGGGATGCTCCCGAGTTGGATGGGCTTTCCCACCACAGGTGAGGTGGTGCTTGTCGTCTTCGCCGCGTTCGCCCCACTCGTCGTCGGCGGTGGCGATGTGATGACTCGGGTCGGCGGTTCAGATGTGGTGGCGAGGGCCGCCGGCACCGTCGTAGCCAGCACGACGAGCGCCGTCGCTCCCATCATGACGGGCGCAACCGCCAGCCGTAGGGCGGACGGCAGCTTGGCCAACAGCCCGTGCCGGATCGGCTGCTCGAGCGCGTAGAAGCTGGCGGTGGCGAGCACCAGCATCACCGCGACCCTGAGCGCGTCGAGCGGGAGCTCCGCCAAGCCGGTGCGCACCGGGGACAGCTCGACGATGACCGGCCAGTGCCACAGGTAGATGCCGTAGGAGATGCGGCCGAGGAAGCGGAGCGGTCGAAGGGACAAGGCGCGGGCGAGCGGTCCCGCGATGGCCTGCCGTACGTCGGCGACCAGGGCCGTCGCTGCCACCGCACAGAGAAGAAACCCGCCCTCGAACATCCAGGTGCGGGGGTCCCCGCTCGCCGTGCCAGCTGTGGCCCAGCAGACGGCGAGGACCGCCAGCGCCAGTGGCGAGGCCAGCGCGAGCGCTCGTCTTGCCCTTGGGGTCGGCTGCGGCCTCGCCGCCACCAACATCGCCAGCGTGGCGCCCGTGAGCAGGTCAAAGGCTCTCGTGTCCGTGCCGTAGTACAGGCGGTTGACTGATGCGCCGTGCAGCGAGAGGTACGCCATCCAGGCGGCCGAGACCAACGTGCCGCCAGCGGTGAGCACCACGCCGGGGCGACGCCAGGCCGCAACCTCGCACCGAACGGGCCCCTGGTCGGTGGCGGTCTCGGCGTCGGATTCGGTCTCCGCCTCGCGCGCGCCCAGTTCCGGCTGCCTCCGAGAGCGTCGCCGCCGGCTTGATACCCGCGTCAAGGCGACGATGATGAGGGGCCACACCAGATAGAACTGCTCCTCGATCGCCAGCGACCAGGTGTGCTTGAGGGGAGACGGCAGGCTGAACTGGTCGAAGTACGACTGATGAGCGGCGATGAAGTACCAGTTGGCACAGTATCCGATCGTGGCCAGCGCATCTCCGCGGAGCTGACCAAGGTCCACGGGAAGGCCCTGGTTCGCGAGCGACGTGTAGGCGCACACGGCGACGAGCATGAGGAGCAGCGCCGGCAGGAGTCGGCGGGCCCGGTGTCCCCAGAAGCGGCCGAGTCGGACCGTTCCGGTGTTGGACCACTCTTCGACGAGCAGGCTCGTGATGAGGAAACCCGACAGCACGAAGAAGAGGTCGACGCCGAGGTAGCCGCCGGAAGCCCACCCGAGACCCAGGTGGTAGGCGACCACGCCGGTGACGGCAAGGGCGCGGACTCCATCGAGGGCCGGCACGTAACGCCCCAATACGGCGTTGGTCTCCGAGGTCGAGAAGACCGACCTACTCATCACCCAATCGTAGCTGGGGTCATACAGCCTCCTCCGGGCGCTCGTCCGCCGTTGTGATCGCCGCCCGATTAGCATCTGAGGGTGGCCAATCTCCCGAGCCAGAGCGAGCTCGACGGAGCCTTCAAGATCATCGAGGACCACTGCGACCGCATCTACACGTGGAACTACGAGCGCTCGCGCCCGCAACTCGTGACCTTGTACAACAAGGCTGCCCAGTCCCAGTGGGCCAGCGTCACCGATCTGGACTGGTCGACCGAGGTCGACCCGGAGTCGCTGGTCAACCGAGACGCATCGAACCTCCAGCTCATGCGTGAGGCCACGAAGATCCCTGGCTCGCCCATCGCGACGTGGGGTGAGAAGGAGTTGCTCCAGCTCGGCCTCGAGATGTTCACCGCCATGCTGAGCCAGTTCATGCATGGCGAGCAGGGCGCCATGATGACGGCGGCGAAGATCGTGGAGACCGTGCCGTGGATCGACGCCAAGTACTACGCGGCGACCCAGACCATGGACGAGGCACGTCACACCGAGGTCTTCGCCCGCTACATCGAAGAGAAGGTGGGCGAGGCCTACCCGATGAACCCGAACCTCGAGGCGCAGATCACCGGCCTGCTCGAGGACAGCCGTTGGGACATCGCCTACCTCGGGATGCAGATCGTCATCGAGTCGCTCGCACTCGCCGCCTTCGGGGACATGGCGAGGCGGACGTCCGAGCCGTTGCTGAAAAAGCTCCTCCGCTACGTCATGGCCGACGAGGCACGCCACGTCGCCTTCGGCATCCTCTCGCTCGGTGAGTACTACCAGCACCTCTCGGATGCAGAGCTGAAGGAGCGCCAGGACTTCCTCCTCGAGCACACCGTCAACGCACGCGCCCGCTCGACCACCCCCGAGATCTGGGAGCGCATGGGCGTGTCAGCGGAAGCAATCATCCCCTTCATCGTGGAGGCGGCCGCCAAGGTGAAGTCGAGCCCGTTTGTCCAGTTCCAGAACGGCTTCTTCGCCAAGCTCGTACCGAACGTGCGGAAGCTCGGCCTGCTCGACGCCAACAACGGCTACCTGCGCGAGCGCTGGGGTGAGGCGGGGCTCCTCGAGTACGAATTCGCCGACGCCACGAGCGAGGACTACTCGAGCTACGACGCCGTGGCCGCCGACCGGGCGCTGTTACTCCGTAGCCGACCCCCGTCGCCCGCCGCCGGTCGCGTTAGGGGTTGTTGAACACCGCCTCATAGGTCAGCCGCCCGTGCGCCGGGCCGACCGGCACGAGGAACAGTTCGATCTCGCCCATCACATCATGGCGAAGCTCGTGGATGCGCTGGCCGATCGGGCGCTCGAGCGGGCCGCTGAAGGTGAGGACGAAGCACGGCGACTCTTCACCGAGCTCGGGCGGCAGCGCCACCTCTTCGAGGACGATCTCGGCACCGGCCGCGTCGCCACCGGCGGATCCCTCGACATCGCCGGTCACGGTGAACGCCGAGCCGGTGTGGGGAAGGAAGCTCGATGCCCTCATCGGGGTGAAGTCGTCTCCGGTCACGGGCCCGTTGTTATCACGAGTTGCGACCGGCGCCGACGTTCCAGACGCTCGAAGACGGGGCGGATCGACAAGGCGGCGGCACGGACGTCTTCGGTCGCCTGGCGCCGCTTCCGTTCGGTGTCGGGCTCGAACGCCGTGCCCGGCACTTTCGCGTCGAACTGACTCACCTCGATCATCGCCTCGTGCTCAGCGGCCGTGACGGTCACGCCGAAGTGGGTCAGCACGTCGTCGATGGCGCCCGGCAGCCGGCGGTACTCGACGAGCCGGCCACCGCGTTCGAGATGAGCGAGCACCGTCCCGGCGAGGTTGCCGAGTACGTGCGCCCGGTAGTTGGCAGCCGGCATCTCGAGCGCCTCCTCGACGCCGAGCCCGAGTCTTGCGAGATCCACGGTGCCCACCCGGAGGAACGTGCTCGTGTTCCGTTGCTGGGAGACGAGTACCTCGAGCGGGTCTCGGTACAAGAAGATCCAAGGGACGCCGGGGAACGCGTGGAGGAATGTCGACAGGTCGAGGAGGTCGAGCGGGTCGACCTTGACGAACAAGCGACCGGCCCGACCACCTCGGCCGCCACGGCGGCGTCCGAGCGCCGCGACAGCCGCACGCAACCACTCGATCCTCACGTCGTGCTCGACGCCCGCCAACGCGGCCGCGCGGACGATGTCGTCGACCACGGTCGGCTCGGAGAGCGTGGTGTGGCGACGAGAAGCGGCGAGCATCTGGGAGATCAAGGTGGAGCCGCATCTCGAGAGGTGGAACAGCAAGCCTGACAACTCGAGCCCGTCGCTCTTCGCGGCGACGTCGAGAAGTGTCTCGACCGGAGTGGTCCGGAGGGCACCGGGCAGGCCTTGGTGGCGGTCGACCGTCTGCTGGAAGAACGGCTCGGCGAAGGGCGCGTCGCCGACGTGGCACCAGGTCACCGTCGCCGCGCCGTTCTGCGGCCAGAGGCGGATGGGTACGAAGCCTGCGAGATCGTGCGCGGCGGCGGTCAAGGATCCACTCCGCTGAGGTTGCTCAGCCCGGGATCGCACTCGAGCCGATAGTCGAGGGGAAGGGTCTCGGCGACTACGAACCCGAGGCGCTCGTACAACCGGAGGGCGTCGCGGTGAGTGGTGATCTCAGCCATGGAACCGACTCTTGCCTTTGTGAGTGTGTCTGCCCTAGTCTGGCTCGGGCGGAGCGAGGTGAGTTCGCGCGGCGGCAAAGGGGGGTTGCAGGTGGCGTTCGACGACGTTCGCGTCGGTGGTGCGACGGCAGAGGCCGCCGCCCGGCCGAGGGGGCTTTCGAGGCGGCGGTTTCTCGGTGGAGTCGGTGCGACGGTGGCGGCTGCCGGGGTCGCCAGCTCTGCGTTCTCGTGGCTCGGGGCTACACCGGCGTTCGCCGCGGGCAGCCCTTTCGTCGGCGAGATCCGGATGTTCGGCGGCAACTTCGCCCCGGCAGGGTGGGGGTTCTGTGACGGGACGCTCTATGCGATCGCCGAATTCGAGACGCTGTTCAACCTGATCGGCACCACCTACGGCGGGGACGGGCAAAACACGTTCGCCGTGCCTGACCTGCGGGGCCGCATGCCGCTGCATCAGGGCTCCGCCTTCGTCATCGGCCAGAACGGGGGACAGGAGGTGGTGACGCTGACGACGAGCCAGATTCCGTCGCATTCCCACGTGGCGGTCGGCTCGTCCGCGACAGGAAGCACCGGATCGCCTCAGGGCGTAACCTGGGCGGTGCCCGCAAGCGGCAACGCCTACTCGGCGTCGAGTCCGGCTGCGGCGATGTCGTCGTCGGTGATCTCGGCCGTCGGTGGGGGCCAGCCTCACGACAACATGTCGCCGTTCCTTGCGATCTCGTTCATCATCTCGTTCTTTGGCATCTACCCCAGCCAGAGTTGAGGAGCCAACCTGTGCCGATGACCGCGGGCTGTGCCCGAAAGCCGGGAGGTCGCCATGGCGACTGAGCCATTCCTCGGCGAGATCCGGCTGTTCTCGTTCTCCTTCGCCCCCCGCGGTTGGGCACTGTGCAACGGCCAGTTGTTGCCGATCAACCAGAACCAGGCACTTTTCTCGATCCTCGGCACGACGTACGGGGGGAACGGCATCTCGACCTTTGCCCTCCCGAACATGCAGGGCAACGTCCCGATCCACGCCGGTAACGGCTTCATAGAAGGCCAGACAGGTGGCGAGGACAACCACACACTTGTCGCGGCCGAGATGCCCAGCCACACCCACGCGCCCGTCGGTGGGGGGCAGGCGACGAGCCCGAGCCCGAGCGGGAACCTCTGGGGTGTCAACGCCCAGAGCACGTATTCGACCGCAACGCCCAACGTTGCGATGAACCCTGCCAACATCGGGGCGAACGGCGGGAGCCAGCCTCACCCCAACCAGCCGCCGTATCTCGTGATCAGTTTCTGTATCGCCCTTACCGGCATCTTCCCTAGTAGGAACTGACGTGCCTAATCCTTTTGTCGCAGAGATCCGCATGTTCGCCGGCAACTTTGCCCCGACCGGATGGGCGCTCTGCAACGGGCAACTCATGCTGATCAGCCAGAACACGGCACTGTTCTCTCTTCTCGGAACGACCTACGGAGGGGACGGTCGGACGAACTTCGCCCTCCCCGACCTCCAGGGCATGACGCCGATGTTCTGGGGTCAAGGTCCCGGGCTGACTTTGCGCGACATCGGTGACTCAGACGGGGAGACCAGCGTCACGCTGCTCGGGTCGCAGATGCCCAGTCACGGCCACGCGGCTTTTGGGCTGGCTGGGGCGGGGAACCAGTCGTCGCCTGCGGGCAACACCTGGGCCGAGCTCGGGCGAGCGACCGACCTGTATGCGGGCGGTGCCGCGGCAGCCACGATGAGCCCGCTGGCCACGTCGGTCGCCGGTGGCAACCAGCCGCACAACAACCTGCCGCCCTACCTGGTTGTCACGTTCATCATCGCCCTCCAGGGCATCTTCCCCCCGCGGTCCGGACCGCGTACGTTGCCCAAACTTTGACACCCAAGCATTGACAACAGTCCTCGCCACGCCCGGCGAGCGGAGACGACGTTCCGCCGTGCACGGAGCAGAAGGAGAGCCATCGTGAGCAGTTCCGGACGACACTCCCGCCATCGTTCCGTGCCCGTGCGGGCGCTCCGGGCGATGACGTCGGCCACCCTCGTCGCGGCGGCGGCGCTCGCAGCCGTGTCGCTCGCTCCGCGGGCGGCAAGTGCCTCCACGACGATCACGGTCAACACGGCGGCCGACTCCAACGACGGCCCTTCAGCCTGCAACGGCGCCGACACGTGCAGCCTGTTCGACGCCATCACGGCGGCCGACAACGGCTCGAGCACGCAGAGCTCGCCGATCACGATCGACGTCCCACCCGGCACCTACGTCATCCCAGCCTCCAACCCCTTGCCGTACCTCGACAGCGCTACGGCAGAGGCGATCGACATCACCGGGACTGGTTCAGACCCCTCCCAGACGGTCATCGACGGCGACGGCACCAACGGGTCGGGCACGTCGATCCTCCTCGACGGCCTCGCGGGGGACGAGTACAACACCTTCACCAATGTCACCTTCGAAGACGGGTACTCCGACGGCAACGGTTTCGGCGGGGGGGCACTCAACTGGTCGCAGGCCTCGGCGGCGAACGTGCTCACCGTCGATGACTGCGTGTTCAGCGACAACGTCAGCCAGAACGACGGCGGTGGTGCCATCCTCGACTTTGGTGGTACGGGCGCAAGCCTCACTGTCACCGGCAGCACCTTCGAGGGCAACTCTGCAGTCGGCATCACCGGCTCGACGGCCGCGGGCGGGGCGATCGACGCCAACGTCCCGATCCTGACCGTCTCCGACTCAACGTTCCAGGGCAATACGTCCGGCGTGTCGTCGCCGACGAACAGCTCGCCCTCGTCGCTGTCGGCACAGGGAGACGGTGGGGCCGTCATCACCGGGTGGAGCAGCCCCGGGCCCAGCTTCTCGATCACGGACTCGGACTTCTCGGGCAACGAGGCCTACGCCGGCTACGCGAGCGTGGACGGAAGCCTTCAGGCCGGCTCCGGAGGGGCCGTGTCGGATTTCTCCGGTCCGCTCACGGTGAGCGACTCTCGCCTCGCCGGCAACGTGGCCGTGAGCGCCGGCGACACCAGCCAAACCGAAGACCTCGCGTTCGTCGGAGGCGAGACCGAGGGCACTTACGGGTCCGCCGTAACGGCCGACGAAGACTGGTGGGGCGTGAACACAGGGCCGCAGGCGACGGCGTTCACGAGCGCCAGCAACGTCACGATGTCGGCGTCCAGCTGGCTGGAGCTCGAGGTCAACGCGGCATCCGACGATGTCCTCGAAAGCGGGACGACGTCGCTGCAAGCTGACCTCTTCGAGACCAACAACGCCGGGACGCTCAGCGGGCTCCCCGGCCTTCCCGGTTTCGTCGACGGAACGATCTTCTCGGCCGGCTTCGGGTCGCTCAGCGGTGAGAGCTCCGACTTCGTGAACGGGGACGCGAGCGCCACCTTCGACGCGCCAGGGTCGCCCGGCACGGCGACGATCGACACGACCCTCGACAGCCAGACGGTCAGCACGTCCATCACGGTCGGCGGTCCGCCCACGGTCACGCAGAATCCGAGCAGTGTCGAGGTGTGCTCCGGCTCGCTCGCGCAGTTCAACTCCGCCGCCAGCGGCTTCCCGGCACCGTCGGCACAGTGGCAGGTCAGCACGGACGGCGGCTCGACCTTCGGCCCGATCTCCGGCGCCACGAGTTCCGACTACTCCTTCACAGCGTCCGACAGCGAGAACGGCTATCAGTACGACGTCGTGTACACGAACGCCTTCCCACCACCGGCTACCTCCGGCCCGGCCACTTTGACGGTTGATGACGCCCCTTTGGTGACTGCGAACCCCCTCTCGCAGACCGTTCAGACCGGCGACACCGTTACGTTCACGGCAGCGGCCAGTGGATCGCCGACGCCTACGGTGCAGTGGTACGTCGAGCCGAGCGGTTCGAGCACGTTCACGCCGATTTCGGGCGCGACGAGCACGACGTACAGCTTCACCGCCGGGCTCGGTGACGATGGGAGCCAGTACGAGGCCGTGTTCTCCAACACCTGCGGCCCGGACGTGCCGACCTCGGCGGCGTCGCTGTCGGTGACCGGTCAGGCGCCAGGCATCTCGAGCGCCGACGGCACGACGTTCCTCGTCGGCCAGAGCAACTCGTTCACTGTGCAGACGAACGGTATCCCGACGCCGGCGATCACCGAGGTCGGCGCGCTCCCGAACGGCGTAAGCTTCTTGGACAACGGCGATGGCACCGCAACGCTGTCCGGCGACCCCGCGTCGGGAACCGGCGGCTCATACCCGATCACCATCACGGCCACCAACGGTGTCAACCCTCCGGCGACTCAGGACTTCACCCTTGTCGTCCAGGAGTCGCCGCAGATCACGAGCGCCTCCACGACGACGTTCAGCGTCGGCCAATCCGGGTCTTTCGCGGTCCAGACGACCGGGTCGCCGACCCCGTCGATCTCCGAGAGCGGGACGCTCCCGACCGGCGTCACCTTCACCGACGACGGCGACGGCACCGCCACGATCGCCGGCACTCCGGCACCGCTCTCCGGGGGTAGCTACAGCTTCACGATCGACGCGGGCAACGGGGTGGGTTCCGACGCCACGCAGACTTTCACACTTCTCGTCGACGAAGTGCCGTTGATCACCAGCCCGGAAGTCTCCGTCTTCGCAGACGGGCAGTCAGGTAGCTTCACGATCACGACAGCCGGTTTTCCGACTCCGGCGATCTCGGAGGCTGGAGCACTTCCGCTGGGAGTCACGTTCACCGACAACGGAAATGGAACGGCGACGATCTCCGCTCTTACAAGCGTCTCACCACACCGGTTCCATCTGACCATCACGGCCACGGGCGATGCCGCCAGCGTGACCAAGCCATTCACGGTGGACGTCGTCGCCGATCAGCCAGATGAGACCCTCGAGGTGGGCTGCGCTGTGCGCTCACCAATCCATGACCTCCGGCTCGCCGTGGCCATCCTCGAGGCCGTTGGCGGTGGGACGATCAACCTTCAGCCTGGGTGCGCCGTCCGCGTGGGCGAGTCGGGCGTTGGGCTCTACTACACCAGCGCCAACGGCCGCGACGCCACCGCGCCGATCACGGTCCCGATCACCATCAACGGCGGCGGCAGCAACGTTGTGCTGGCCCCGGGCGCCTCTGCCATGAGGTTGTTCGAGGTTGCGAGCTCCGGCTCGCTCACGCTGAACGATGTGTCGCTCACCGGCGGCGACGACCAGTCCGGCGTCGGTGGTGGTGCCGTCTACAACGACGGGACCGCGACCCTCACGGATGTCACGCTCTCCGGCGACAGAGCGGCAACCGGTAGCGGCGACGCCGTCGTCAACGAGGGCACGATGACGATTATCGGCGGCAAGGTGGTCGACGACAGGGGCGATCTCGGCGAGGCTGTCATCAGCGGCGGCAACCTCACCGTGAGTGGGACCACCTTCATCCACGACTACTCGGGTTCGATCCTCGACGACGGCGGCTTGCTCAGCGTCACCGACGCCACGTTCACCGTGGACCAGGCGTTCGAGGCCATCAGTGTGGTCCTGGTGACCGGCGGTTCGGCCACGATCGCGGATTCGACCTTCACGAAGAACGAGTCGTTGTTCGGGGCCGTGACCGCTTACGGGGGATCGGTGGTACTCGTCGACGACACACTGGTCGAGAACCTCGGCTATTTCGGTGCGGGTGGCGTTGGGGCTATCGCTTCGACACTGGACGTCACTGACTCGACCCTCGCGGATAACGAGAACGAGGGCGACTTCTATCCGGGCTCGGCGGTCAGCGCCATCGGGGGTGGGACTGTGAACCTGGCCGGCGACCTACTCGCCACGCGGCACCCGGATCCGTACGGAGAGTGCGGCACTGACGGCGAGCCTGCCTCGGTCGTCCTTGACGGTGGCTACAACTACTCCGACGACTCGAGTTGCGGCTTCACGCAGGTGACCAGCCCGGTCGTCGCGGGCCTCCGGCACGACCTCGGCATACTCGCGAGCAACGGTGGGCCGGTCGAGACAGTCGCCGAGCGCACGGGCTCGCCGACCATCGGCGTCGTGCCCTCGACTGCCACGGATGTGAACGGCCTCGAGCTCTGCGCCGGGAACGACGCCCGAGGCGTGCCTCGTCCGCAAACCGGCTGTGATGCCGGCAGCTTCCAGACCGCTTCGACGACGACCACGATCGGTGACTCGGAGCCGACCATCGTGGAGGGGTCGGCGGAGGTCCTGACCGCTACCGTCACGCCGTCGTCGTCGGTGTGGGAGCCGACCGCAGCGGTCGAGTTCCACCGGACCAAGAACGGTCACACAGCCCTCATCGGGTCGGCCGACCTCAACGGCTCCAACCCCGACGAGGCCACGCTCACGACGACATCGCTGCCGGTGGGCACGTACACGGTCACCGCCACGTTCCGCGCCAGCAACGGCTTCTTCCCGAGCATCTCGACCGCGGTCACGATCACCGTCACACCGTGACGTGAACGCTTGTGTGATCGTTTCGCTCACTCACGCGCCGCTGTCCGCTTGACTGGACGGCCGCGCCCCGCGAGCTCCTCGGTGTTACCGTCTTGGTCGGCGCCTCACGAGCTACGCCGGGTGGTTGCCGACCTCGGCTCGTCGCCCCGAGCCGTTTGACAGCCGACGTGTTGAGCTTGAGATCGGATCAGAGATGACGAGGACCCTTCGCGGAGCCGCAGCGATCGTCGGCGTCGCCGACGCCGTGTCGTCGACTGGCGAGCTCGAACGCTTCGGCCGGGACCTCGAGACTCAAATGGTCCTCGACGCGCTTGACGATGCGGGTTTGACGCTAGCCGACGTCGACGGTGTGTGCCACAGCCAATCGCCAATGGGTCTCGCCGAGTATCTCGGGATCCACCCGAAGTTCACGGACTCGACGAACACCGGGGGCTCGAGCTTCGAGGTGCATGCCGAGCACGCGGCAGCGGCGATCGCAACCGGGCTGGCCGACGTGGTCGTGAGCGTCTACGCGGCGACACCGCGAAGCGACCGGAAGCGGCGCCGGCCGATGAACCGCTTCGCGCCGAGCGGGCCCATGCCGGCGGCCGAGTGGGAATGGCCGTACAGGCTGCGGATGCCGATGGGCCCCTATGCATTGGCGGCCAGCCGCCACATGCACGAGTTCGGGACGACACCCGAACAGCTCGCGGAGATCGCCGTGTCCACGCGCAAGTGGGCGACCTTGAACCCTCGTGCCCGTTACCAAAAGCCGATCACTGTCGGAGACGTCCTGTCCTCGCCGATGCAGTGCTCCCCGCTCCACCTGCTCGACTGCTGTCTCGTCACCGACGGCGCCGGCGCGTTCGTGATGACGAGCGCCGAGCGGACGCGGACGCTGCGCAAGCCGCCCGCTTACGTACTCGGGGCAGCCACTTGTCACGATCACATCATGATCAGCCAGATGCCGGACTTGACGACGACGCCGGGGGCGATCTCCGGACCCGCTGCCTTCGAGAGGGCGGGAATCAAGGCCGACGACGTCGACCTGCTCATGGGCTACGACAGCTTCACGATCACGGCGCTCTTGCACTTGGAGGATCTCGGCTTCTGCGCCAAGGGAGAGGGAGGTGCTTTCGTGGAGGGCGGCCGCACGGCGCCCGGGGGGGAGCTCCCCATGAACACCAACGGAGGAGGGCTCTCCTACACGCACCCCGGCATGTACGGGATGTTCCTGATCGTCGAGGCTGTCCGCCAGCTCCGCGGCGAGTGCGGTCCCCGCCAAGTGGACGGTGCAGACATCGCGGTCGCCCACGGTTCGGGCATGGTGCTCTCCTGCATGTCCACGCTCGTGCTCGGCACGGAGTCGACACTGTGAGTGCCCGACGGGCGCCAGCGAGCTCGCCCGAGAGTGAACCGTTCTGGGAGGCGACACGAGAGCGCCGCCTCGTGCTGCAGTGGTGCACGATCTGCGACGAGCCCGTGCAGTTCCCGCGCTCGTTCTGCCCGGGTTGTCAGCGGTCCTCGCTCGAGTGGCGCGACGCCGCTGGCACCGGGACGGTGTACGCAGTCACCGTCGAGCACAAGCCTGAGGCAATGGCGGTTGAGGAGCCGTACGCCATCGCCCTGGTCGATCTCGACGAGGGTGCGCGGTTCATGACGAATGTCATCGGGTGCGAACCCGATGACGTCCGGATCGGGATGGCCGTCCGTGTCACATGGGAGGCGCTCGAGGACGGGAGGAACCTCCCACTGTTCGAGCCCGTGGTGATCGGCCCGGTCGCGCAGCTGAGGGAGGGGTGACGATGGTACTCGGGCTCGATCTCGGGCCGAACGCCCGGGCGTTTCGCGACGAGGTCCGCCAATGGCTCGAAGCGAACCGGCCGGAGGAGCTCGTTGGGGTCGAGGCGGAGCGGGCGGTGTTCGGCGACGTTCCTGGTGTCGCCGAGTGGACCGGCAAGCTGCATGAGGCTGGCTATCTCTGCGTCGCCTGGCCGGAGGAGTACGGCGGTCGTGGCTTGACCGGGCTCGAAGTGGTCGTCATGAATGAGGAGTTCGCCCGCGCGGGGGTGCCACGGATCACCCGAGGCATGGGGGAGTGGCTCGTCGGGCCCTCGATCATCGTGTGGGGAACTGACGAGCAGAAGGCTCATTTCCTGCCGCGGATCATCGACGGGCGGGATCGGTATTGCCAGGGTTTCTCGGAGCCGGATGCGGGATCGGACCTCGCGTCACTGAAGACCCGGGGCGTCGTCGACGGCGACGAGGTCGTCATCACCGGCCAGAAGGTGTGGACCTCGGGGGCGCAACTGGCGAACATGATGTTCTGCCTGTGCCGCACGGACCCCGAAGCACCGAAGCACCGTGGCATCTCCTATGTGCTCACGCCGACGGGCCGCGAGGGCGGGGAGCCGAACGGGTTCGAGCTGCGGCCGGTCACACGAAGCAGTTCTGGGGGGCCGTCGACCTGGCTCGCGAGATCGGCGCCGACCGCGACCCGCTTGTTCGCCAGCAGCTGGCGTGGGCGTACACGCACTGCGAGATCATGCGGTTCCAGGGCCCGCGGCTGCTGGCGGACGTGATCGCGAAGAAGGAGCCGGGCCCGGCCTCCGCCCTCAACAAGATGTTCTGGTCCGAGTACGCGCAGCGCTTTGCCGAGCACGTGACGAACTGGCGCGGCATGGCCTCGACCGTGCTGAGCGAAGGTAGCTCGGCTGACTACCCGCTCGACCGTTGGCAACAGGCCTTCTTGACGACCCGGTCGGTCACGATCTGGGGGGGCACGGCCCAGGTTCAGCGCAATATCGCCGGCGAGCGTGTTCTCGGCTTGCCGAAGGAGCCCGGTGCCTGACCCGGGGGCCAGCACGGCCACCGCTACCGCCGTTCAGCCCTCGGCGGCAGCGGTGGCCGTCTCGAAGGGGATGACGGTCGCTCTGCATGCGGCGGCCGAGCCGAGCCGGCCGGCGATCGTCGCCGGCGGAGCCTCAGTGACGTACGGAGAGTTGAATGCCCGCGCCAATCAGCTCGTCCGAGCGCTTCGGTCCCGAGGCGTCGGAGCCGGCGACGGCCTCGTGATCATGTGCTCGAACCGTCCGGAGTTCGCCGAGGTGTACGCAGCCTGCTTGCGAGCCGGCTTGCGGATGACGACAGTCAATTGGCACCTGAAAGCCGAGGAGGCAGCGCACATCATCGCCGACTGCGAAGCCACGGCGGTGGTGGCCGATGCCCGCTTCGCCCCGGTCGCTGTAGCTGCGGCCGGCCGCGGCGGTCCCCCGACGGTCCGTTTGGCGGTCGGTGGTGACATCACCGGCTTCGAACCGTACGAGTCGGCACTGGTGGAATGCGACCCCTCGGACCTCGACGACGCCTCGCTCGGGGGCACGATGCTGTACACGTCGGGCACCACCGGGCAGCCGAAGGGTGTCTTCCGCCGCGAACGGGCGGCGACGTCTGTTGCCGTTCTCGGCCTGTTCGCTCCGCAGCTCGGCGACGTCCATCTGTGCACCGGCCCGCTCTATCATGCAGCTCCGCTCGCGTTCTCGCTCGGGATCCCGCTCGCGCTGGGCGCGACCATCGTGATGATGGACGGCTGGGACGCCACCGAGACCTTGGCGCTGATCGAGCGCGAACGCGTCACGCACGTCCACATGGTCCCGACCATGTTCCACCGCCTGCTCTCGCTGCCCGAGAGTGTGCGGGAGGCGTATGACCTGGCGTCGTTGCGTTTTGTCATCCATGGGGCGGCGCCGTGTCCGGTGCACGTCAAGCGTCGCCTCATCTCGTGGCTCGGTCCGATCGTGTTCGAGTACTACGCCGCCACCGAGGGCACGGCAACCTGGGTCGATTCCGACCAGTGGCTCGCCCGGCCCGGCACCGTCGGCAAGGTCGAACCGCCAGATCTCGTCCGGATTCTTGACCCGCACGGCGCGCCGCTGCCGACGGGCGAGGCCGGTTTGGTGTACATCAAGGCCCCGGAGGCCGGGCGGTTCGAGTACTTCAACGACGCCGGCAAGACTGCGTCGACCTATCGCGGCGACTATTTCTCGCTCGGCGACGTGGGCTACCTCGACCCGGACGGCTACCTCTACCTCACGGACCGGTCGGCGAACCTGATCATCTCCGGCGGGGTGAACATCTATCCGGCCGAAGTCGATGCCGTGCTACTCGAGCACCCCGATGTCGGGGATGCCGCCACGATCGGCCTGCCGGACGACGAGTGGGGCGAATCGGTCCTTGCCGTGGTTGAGCCGGCGGCGGGGGTGACGGCTGACGACGCGTTGAGAGCGGACCTGCTCGAGTTCTGTCGGGAGCGCCTGGCGCACTTCAAGTGCCCGCGTCGTGTGGAGTTCGTCGACGAGCTGCCGCGTCACGACAACGGGAAGATCTACAAGAGGCTGCTGCGGGACCGTTATCGTGCGGCGGGCATGGCCTCGTAGCCGTTGTCGGGCGGCACTGGACAAGGGGAGGACCGATGACAGGACGGATCTGCGAGGGTCGGGTGGCGATCGTCACCGGAGCAGGCAGGGGCATCGGCCGAGCGGAAGCCCTCGAGCTTGCCCGCCAAGGTGCGCGGGTCGTCGTGAACGACCTCGGGACGGACGTCGACGGCACCGGGCAATCGCTCGGGCCCGCCGGCGATGTCGTCGAGGAGATCCGGGGCTTCGGGGGCGAGGCCATCGGCAACGGTGACGATGTCGCAGACTGGGGAGGCGCCCAGCGGCTGGTGAACGCGGCCATCGAGACGTTCGGCCGGCTCGACGTGCTCGTCAACAACGCCGGCATCCTGCGTGACCGGATGTTGGTCAACATGACCGACGAGGAGTGGGACTCGGTCATCAGGGTGCACCTGCGCGGCACGTTCGCACCGACGAGGTGGGCCGCTACCTACTGGCGGGAGCTCGTGAAGGCCGGCGAGACGGTAGACGCGCGGGTCATCAACACGACATCGGCCTCCGGGATCTACGGGAACCCAGGGCAGTCGAACTACGGTGCCGCCAAGGCAGGGATCGCGGCGTTCACCGTCATCTGCGCGATCGAGCTCGCACGGTACGGGATCACGGTGAACGCCATCGCTCCAGGTGCCCTCACCCGTATGACCGAAGGCCTCGGAGCGATTCGGGCGGCCCGGTCCGGGGCGACGCCGGACGCATCCGAAGCGGCTGCTCGGCTCCCCGGCGCGGCCGCCGCTGATGTGACTGCGGCCGTCGCCCGATCGCCCGAGAACGTGGCTCCGCTCGTCGCCTGGCTCGCCAGCGGCGAGT
>JBEKLQ010000070.1:0-21419 GCA_050010115.1 Acidimicrobiales bacterium
TGAAGCGGAAGATGAGCAAGTACGGGGTGAAACGCCCCGTTCACCGTTCCTGGCCCCGCCCATTACGGCAGATTGCCGAAGCTGTGCGGGTCATTGCTCCTCCGTAACTTATGAGTATTGGGTGTAAGCATGCCAAGCGCCGAGTGTCGGCGCTGGCGGTTGCGGGACATCTCGAGGTACTCGAAGATGGCGCTCGCTGGTCCACGCCCGTTCGCCATCGTTTGCGGCCGAGGAGCTCGACCTGCATCTGGCTGCAGAACGACTCGATGACGGCATCGATCCCACGTCCGCTTCGCCGCCCACTACGGGTTCCGGGAGCCGTGGGCTTGCAGTGATTCCGCGCCTAGGTCAACAGGTCTGGCGTCCTGGAATCGGAGCGGAACGAAAGCGTGTGCCATGTGACTCACTCTGGCGCCATGGCAATCAGGAGAGAGAACCGGGGGTGAAAGTCCGGGCGGCAATGGCACCGGTCCGGCGCTCTCAGGCGGGAGATGCTTTGGCTGAGATTCTCCCGATAGTCCCGCCATAGTAATTCGTGAACCAGAGGTTGCCATCTGGACCGCGGGTTATGCAAGTCGGCCCGCGGACATCGGTCCGGTTAGGGCTCGCGTAGATCGTGATGTTTCTACCATTCGTACTTATCCGGCCGATCGTATTATTGCCCGCGTTCGTAAACCACAGGCCGCCGTCCGCGAAGACGATGGAGGTCGGATCGCTGATACCTTTATGAGAGAAGAGCGTCACCGTACCCTTGGTGGTGATCTGCCCGATCGACCCCTTGCCGCCGCAGTTGGTGAACCACAGGATGCGGTCTGGTCCGAGCGTGATCGCGCAGGGTTGATTGATGCCGCTACTGCTACGGCCCCAAATGTAGAGGTGTCCTGACTTGATCTCACCGATCGTGTTACTGCTGAAGTTGGTGAACCACAGAGTGCCGTCTGGTCCGAGCGTGATCGCGGTCGGCTGACTGTTGACGCCGTCTAGGAGAGTGGAGACAGTACGTGTGGTGGTATTGTAACTGCCAATAGTACTGTTGCCTTTGTTGGTGAACCACAGCTCATCGCCTGGCCCAGAGACGATCCCATAAGGTTGGTCAATCTCGGCGCCTCGGTGACCACTAACGATCTGGACTGTAGGAGATGTCGTCGTCATCCGCCCGATGGTGTTGCCGTTGAGGTTGGTGAACCAGATCGCTCCGTCGGGACCCTCGGTGATCCCTTCAGGGTTGTCTATCTGCCCAGGCCCGCCATCCCTGAACGTCATGCTGCCAGCACTCGTGATCTGCCCGATCGAATTCGTTCCGTAGTTCGTGAACCACAGCTCATTGTCCGGCCCAACGGTGATGGCCGACGGACTGCTGATCTGGGGATTCTGATATGAGTGGAAGGTCACTATGGGTGGCGATAACGTCGTCGTCGTTGTTCCCGTGCTCGTGGCCCTGTGTGCGCTTAGAAAGTAAGCAGCGACTCCGAGCAGGCAGACGAGGAGGACGGCGACAAGCAGGCCGTTGCGAGCGGCGGTCCGCTTGGTGGGTCTAGCCGCCGGCGGCAACGGGGGGAGTTTCACGGCCGGCGAGTGTGACCGGGGCATCCCCTCCGCCTCAACGTTTGTCTCTACAGGCGCTGCGCTCTGTGACGGCGTACTGGCCTCGGCTGACTCGAGGGGCTCCGCCGCGGTCTTGTCAGCGGTCGGAGCGCGACGCGGTTCCCGAACCAAAGGCGTAGAACCGGACCCGTCTGCCTCCTGGGTGCTGCCCGTAGCAGGAGCTGAGCCGACTTGCCGTTGTCGTCGGCGGCCCGACTGGATAATCGGATTTGCCGCTTGCTTCGCAACGGTGGGTGGAGCCGGCGTCGCAGTCGGGGGCCCGGATTCCGACGACTTGTCTGTCGGGGTCGTCGGCTCTGCCACAATCGGGGCATTCGCATTGGAGGCACCGCGAATGCGTTCCAGGACCCGTACCAGCTGTTCTGTGTCGTAGCGCCAACGATGATCTGAGAGCTCGACGGCGTTTCGGCGTGTGAGTGGCCGCATGGTCTCGGGTAGCTCTTGTTCGCTTGGCATGCGCGCACCCTGGACGAGCACTGGAATCAGCCGAATCTTGCGGTTGAGTGCCGCTTCGATCTCCAGCCGGACGAAATCACGCTGGTCCTGCAAGCGCTGCGGCCCAGTCTCGTTCGTTACCTCAAGCCACCGCCGTCCGATAATGGCAAGGAGTACGGTGCATGAGCCGACGGCTTCCTCCACGACCTCCACAAAGTCAACGCCGGGCTCGATGGTGTCGATGTCCATGAACACTTGCTCGGCCGGGAAATGTGCAGTGAGAGCGTCATAAAGCCGGCCCGCGTGACCCGATGTGTCCTCACGGCGGTAGTTGAGAAAGACACGGAAAGATTGTGGGTCAATCTGCATATGGCAGCACCACTTAGGCAAAAGGCGGGCCTGTCGATCCAACGCTAGTCGTCGGAGTCGCCTCATGCCAACGGGCCGGCAAGGGGCACGATGCCCTTCGGGCAACCGTTGGACCTGGGGATTCAGCGCGAGAGACGCGCAGCTTCCTGATGACATACCACATCAACCCCGGTCCACTGCCGGGGCGGCACGGCCCTGTCGGCACCGCGTGAGTAACTCGGGCGCCGCTCAAGCAAGCTCGCGGGAAGCTGTCCATAATGTTTGGGCAAAATGATCCAGTAGGAGGTGTCGCGTGGGTGGAACCGACCCGAGATCGATATCCGGTGCTGTTATCCCGTTCGTCTTGCGGGTGGGCGTGACCGGCCATCGCGACCCGGCCGAGCCGGAGCAGGCGCGGGAAATGGCCACGTCAGCTTTGGGGTGCCTCATGTTGACCATGGAGAAGATCGTGTCACGGACGCGCCACCCCCTCTCGGGCGAGGCTATGCCCTTTCGGATCCGGGTCATCTCCTCCTTGGCCGAGGGAGGAGATCGCATCGGAGCCCAAGCGGTACTCGACGCGGCCGAAGCGCGGTCGGGCTGGACCGGCGAGCTTGCCGCCGCCATCCCCTACGACATCAACCACTACCGTTCGCACGACTGCGAGACGGATCAGTCACGCGAGGAATTCGACCAGCTGCTGAGCCGTGATCCTTCGCCGCGCACCTTGCAGCACCGCAGTCCCGACGACGACGCGCAACGAGACCGCTGGTACCGCGAGGTTGGCCAGCACGTAGTCGACCGCTGCGACGTGCTCATGGCATTGTGGGACGGGACGGACAACCAGAAGCCCGCCGGTACGGCGGCCACAGTGAAGCACGCGCTGGACGAGGCCACGCCGGTCCTGTGGATCCCAGCGCCACGGGTTAGTGGACAGCCGGCGGCCGACCCCTGCGGACTCGATCGCGTCGAGCCGAAGCTGATTATGCGTCGTGCATACGGCGAGCCGCCGAAGCGAATCTTGCGTCGCGCGCGCGGCAAGCCACCGAAGCTGGAGTCGTACCCGGTCGAGCCGACCCAGACGAGGGTGGTACGCCGCCACCTGGTCCGTCACTTCAGCAAGGTGAGACACCGGTCGGACTTCATCGAACGGCTGCGCTGCCTCGAGAGGTACAACACATACCTCCTTCGGTCCGGTCACGACCTGGCCGAGAGGGTCGAAGCAGAGTCACGGCTGCCGACCGTGCAACAGGCCGCCGCCGCCCATGGCCGGCTCAACGAGCAGGTCACATCGTGGATCATCACCAAGCGCCTGGCGGCCGACGACCGGGCGAGTTTCTATCAGTCCTGGTTCCGCGTCCTCGATGTCGCCGTCTACGGCCTGGCCGTGGGGGCGGTGACGCTGGGCGCGGTGACCCTGGGCGCGGTGCCTCTCGGCATCGCGGGTTGGTGGGTCTGGGCGTTGGTTTCTCTCGAGTTCTTTGTCCTGCTCATCTTGCTCGTCGTGCTCCGTGCCGATCTCCGTCGAAAGTTCCACGACCGCTGGGTGGGCTTCCGGGCAGTCGCGGAGTACTTCCGCACGGGCCAGTTCTTCTTCTTCGTCGCAGCCAGCGCACTGCGCACTCCGTCGGACCCGCTCCCACTGGTGGAGGGTACATTGGCCCGAGCGCGAATTGTGCCGTGGTTTGCTCCCGTCGTGGAAGACCTGTGGGAACAACGTCCCGAGCTCGAGATCTCCGACGCCGACATCCCCTGGGTGCGGGAAGTGCTGCTGAGGTATTGGATAGACCACCAGCAGGCCTGGCACGAAAAGCACAGCCAGAAGCACGAGAGGTGGCACACCGGCTACCGAAGAGCGATATGGTCGGTTTTCGGACTATCGGTCGGTATCGTGGCGGTTCACCTCGCCCTCTCCATCTACGGCTGGGCCGCTCTCGGACACCACCCCGCAGTGGACAAGTGGGACGCCGTCCTGGCCGTCGCAGTCATCGCTCTTGCCAGCTTCGGCGCAGGGCTCAACGCCATCGCTGGTCATGCCAACCATGGTGGTCATGCCGAGCGCTACAGAGAAGTCGCCTATCAGCTCGCACAGCAACGAAAGGACGTCAATGGGGCCCAGACCCTTGCTGATCTGCGCCATCAGATGATTCGGGTTCGCCGCATCATGCTCGGGGAGACGAGTTATTGGTTCGAGGGCATGTACACCAGCGACATCGAGGTCCCGACCTAGCTTGTCAGGTTAATTAGCGCTGAGATGACACGATTATCCAGACTGGCGCCGATACCCCTCGGCCTCCCGGGCGGCGTCACCGCACCGCTGGCGGCCAGAGTTGGACGAGCTTGCTCATCCGCCCGGGCTTTGTTCCGGCGGTGCTCCCGGCGAGATTCGCAGCCAGCCCTCTCGAGTAACCGCCGGCACGTCTTGCAGGAGCGCGTCCTGTGTTGCGACCGAGATTGGGTCGTCCTGCCAGGTTGACGGGTCGGTCCGCCGCGTGAAGACCTGTCGGTCGGGCAACCCCGTCGCCTTCGGCACGCGTACCGTGGACGGGTCGACGAGCACCGGGCCGATGCGGAACGTCGGCGACAGGCTCTTCAAGGAGTCAGCGATCCAGTCCCGGGCGAGCGCTCTCCTCACACGCGGCACGATGCCACTCGTGGCATGTGCGGCACCACCGGGAGCCATCAGTACGGTCAGGGTGAGAGCCTGGCCTGCTCGTATGCCGAGCGGCGTCTCGTTGGCATCGACATACTCATGGTCGATGGCCGCCTCGGGCGGCGGGTTGGCGCTCGCAGGGCCGAGGATGCCGAGCTGACCCTGGAGTCGGCCCGCTGCCCGGCTCGCCGCGAGGACCTCAGGCGAGACCGGGGTGAAGCGGCTGTAGTCGTCGTTGATGAAGTAGCCGAGAACACTGTCGTCGGTGCGCGTGAGCTCGCCGATCCGCACGGTGACCGGCTGCGAAGAGAGCTGGTCGCCGGCGGCTTCAAGAGCTGCAAGGCTCGGGGCGTCGAGGGTGAGCTGGATGTCGGCGGCGTCGTCGTCGACCTCGAGACCGACCGTCATCCTCAAGACGGCGATCGGCCGACCGACGAGGACTGAATGGTGTTCCGTGCCGATGATGCCTAACGGGTCTGAGGTCCATGACGTCGTGTCGATCGTTCGCAGCAGCGCCGAGAGAGCGCTCTCGGTCTGTGCCGGAGTCGCCAGCCAGGCGGCCGCGTCGGCGGCTACAAGGCCGGCGGCGAAGCGGACGACGTGGCGACAGGCGAGGTCTCCGGCCACCGCCGGCGCCGGCGGCGCGCCGAGTGGTCCGGGAAGACCGGGGGCGCCTTCCCAGACGACGCGGTTGTTCAAGTCCTCGAGCAGCATGCCGAGCGGACTGGCCGCCTCGTCGTAGACCTCGAGCGAGCCGTCGAGATGGTCGGGGACGAGCCATCCCGACAGCGGGCTCACCTGGCTCGCCGGATCGGACTGGTCGACCATCGCGAGGACGGGGACCGTTCCATCAGAGGCAGCGGCGTCTACGAAGTCGAGCATGAGCCGGATGGGCAGAGTGACTCGCGGTCGAAGCATCAGCTGGGAAGGGCCCGGCGCCGCGCTCGGCCCGGGAGTCGAGCCATTGCCGCCTGAAGCGGGTCGGGTACCGCCTGCACCCGTCGGCGCCGGCAGTGGGGGCGTCGGTGGACTGAGCTGGGTGGAGATCGCCACGGGGTTGCTGGTGAGGTCGAGCGTGCGACCGAACGCGTCGACAAGCCGGAGGCCGGTGAACCACGCAACTCCTCCTCGGAGCAGGATCGGTGGACCGACGGCCGTCACGGGTGTGACGTTGCCGGCGTTGTCGGTCGACGTGCGCGATGCGTCCGCCCACGACAACCCGAGGAGCTGAAGCCGTAGCTCTGAGAGTGATGCGCTCAACACGTCGATGTTGGACGCGACTGCGGCCAGCGAAGAGAGGTCGGCCACCTGATCGGGTTGCACGACCGGGGCGGACTGGCCGCGCGCGTCCTCATCGTTCAAGAAAGCCTGAACCTGCGCTCCAAAGGTGCGGGCCGCCACCGAAGTGAGCAAGCTCCGCCCCGAGTAGCTGAGCGTCGCTTGGGCGGTACCCGGATCCGGGTCAGCGACGGGCTCGAGGTCGACGTCGCTCAGCGACCAGCGGTCGAGGTCTCCGTCCACGCGCAGCGACAGCTGCCACTCGAGATAGAGCGGTATCCAAGGCTGGGCCCAGGCGGTGGTCGCGATGAGGCTCGCCTCGGTACCAGAACGAAGGGACAGAGAGCGGAGGAGATCCTTGCCCGAAGCGGGGGTGGACACGTCCCAACGGAGCGCGTGCTCGGCAACGAGCCGACTCGAGACGGCCGCCTCAGGCAGCCCGCTTGAGGTCGCCGCGAAGGCAGCGATGTCGTCGAGGGTAGAGGGATCATCAAGGACCAGTTCCTGGAGGAGGCTGTCACATTCCGGTGGGAGCGCACCGTTGCCGAGCGGGGCGACGACGTCCGAGCCGTTGACGAGCCCTTCGAATGAGGTGCACTCGAGGCCGGACACCCGACAGGCCAACGTCCCGTCAGCAGTGAGACGCCCGTCGTAGCCGTGGCGGAGCGACCGTGTCGCACCTCGCACGGTCACGACCGGGTCAACAGCCTCCTTCCAGGTCTCGGCGGCAACGGCGATATCGCGGACGGTCATTCCGGTCGAAGGTTGGCTCGACATCGCCGCGGCCTGTTGCTTCAGCGCGAAGCCGTCGAGCGCTTCGTGCAACGATCGCATCTGGAGGAGCCCACTTGCCCGGTCCGCGGCGATCTCACCGGACGACCCCTGAGCGGCCGCCGCCGCCGCCGATGCTGCTTGCTGCTGCTGTTGCGAAAGGCTGCCCGCAACAACGGCCGCCCCTTGGGCCAGAATGTCGCCGTCGAGGACACGGTCGGTGCGTGTGCTCGGACCAGGCTGGCTGGAGAAACCGGCCGCATGCACTGCCTGATCGAGGTCGACAAGGCCGTCCCGCGTGTCGAGCTGCGAGATGAGACCCTGGCTGAAGGCCTCGATCAGTTGCTCGTCGACTGTGATTGATGCGCCAGCCGCGGCGGCGATGATGGCGGCGAATGCTTCTGTCGCGCTGGCGCCGATACCTATCTCGACTGCACCGGCGTTCGGCATCAAGTCGCTTCCACCTCCCTGGGGAAGGACGCCGATGACAGAACCGTGGAGGAGGGACAGCTGCGGGTATTCCACCGTGCGCCCGGTCAGCCAAGTGCCGGCGACCGCAGCGAGCTCACGATGGACGGGTGCGGTCGGCGTCTCCGAAACGACGCCGGCGCTGTCGACCGCACTGCCAGTGCCGATACGGACCTGGTCGTAGCCGAGGTCGGCCTCACGCTGCGCCGTGACGTCGCGTCCCGCTACTGCTGCCGCTGGAACGGGGGGGATCGCCCAGTTGAGCGCCGTCACGCGGTCCGCATAAGCGGTCAGGTCCGAGACGAACAGCGGGTCGTTCTCGTCGTTGGACCACCAGCCACAGACGAGATAAGCCAGCGGGCCGTCAGCGTCGGCAGGGTCGAGGTCGCTCAGGTCATCGTGCATGGCGAACCTGTTCTCGACGGCGTCGTAGACGGCTGCCCAGGCGGGGTCCCCCCCGGCGATGGCCGTCAGCTGCCCGGCAGTAAGGTTCGGCGTCACGCCAGGGTCGGCCGCGGGGGGGGTGTCCGTCGGCGTCCACGTCGCCAGGTCGGCAAGGCGGCACCGTTCCGACTCGATGATCCATCCTCGTGTCCGTCGGGGGATGCCGCCGCCGACCCGCACGACGAGCCACCGGTCGGCGAGGGGGGGCATCGACGCGGCAAGGCTGGAGACCCCGCCTCCTGGCCCAGGGGTGAGTGGCGACGAAGTCGCCGTCAGGCCATCAGGCGCGGCCCAGTGGAGGTAGACGCCCGTCGCCCGCGCCGATGCCGGACTGAACGGGGGCACCGGCGGCATCACCTGGGCGATCTCAGGTGTCGACCCTGATGCAGGATCCTGGGGGTTCACGAGCTGGGGGAGGATCGGCACGGATGTGACGGACGCCCCGGGCGCCACGACGAGAGCCTGGACGTCGATGGGAACGAGCACCCGGGGCGGCCGGGAGAGGGTCGGATCCCATGACGACAGGCTCGCCAGGTCGACGCCGGTCCTCGCCGCTGCGGAGAACGCCGGCAACGTGAACGGCAGAGCGACCGCCGGCTCCGGAGACGGCGGTCCAGTCGGTTCCGTCGGTTCGGTCGGTTCGGTCGGTTCGGTCGGGCCGATCGGCACGACCGGCCCGACGCGTCTAGTCGGTGCAGTCGGTCCAGTCGGGCCGATCGGCAAGCTTGGCCCGCTGATCGAGACTGCTGGCGCTCCGGCGCCGACTGGTCCTACGGGTTGGTCGGCCTGAGGCTCTTGCGGGCCGTTCCCCCCGTCATCGGTCATGGCGCACCTTCAGACGAGACGTTGGTGGCATAGTCGGGCCAGCTCCGAATTTCGCTGATCGTCACACTCGGCTCAAATGCAGTTGCAAACATTTCGCTCGGTGTCGGCAGCGGAGAAGGCGGTGGCGTCGGCCCGAATACCTGGCGGTAGGGAAGGCGGATCAGCTGTAGGGCGAGGCTGGACGGACTGTTCGCTCCGATAGTCGTTTGAAGGCTCGAGATGTCGATCACACCGGGAGCATTCGGGCGGAAGGGAACCGCCACCGGCGGCGCGTTCCCGTCGCTGAGATCGCCGGTGGCCGCATTCGGGCGCAGCGTGAGCTCGTAGGCCCAAGTGCCTACAGCAGAGGTCGAGTTCTCGTCGACCCCGAACTGGACACCGTGACGCGGCTCATCGATGTGGACGACGGCGGGAATTCCATCGAGGATCACGAGCAAGACGCTTGTTGCGAGCAACTCCATCCGCATGACGTGGAGGCGGCTCGGGTCATCCTGGGCGTTGTCGGGCACCTGCGCTTCTCGGTAGGCGTGGACATGAAGCCCCGGCCAGCCCCTCACCGCCTCAGAGCGCAGTAATAGGCCAGTGAGGACATCGGCACTGCCTGTCTCCGGGCCATCTGAGCCTATGACACGCACAGTGCGCTCCGCCTCGTCAAGATCGGCCCGGATGAATGGGTAAATCTGCTCGAGCACCCCACGATCGGCGTCGGTGATCACTCCCACCGAGAGGGCGCCTTGGATGAGCGCATCGGTCCAGGCCCGATCGATGTAGAAGAAGCGAGCCGACTCGGGCGGCAAGAGCCGCGTGTCGGGCACGAGGTGCTGGAAGGCAACGCCCGACAGGAGCCTCAGGGCAGCGAGCCACCCACGAGCCCCTGCCGGCACGAGTCCCATGGCATCGGGCCCCGCCTGAGGAGTGATGTGTTGCTGCGCGTTCCAGACAGTCTCCACGCTGACTTGGCTGCTCACGAGGTTGATCACTGCTCCTCCTCCTCAGCTGAGTTGCCGAGAAGCCCGAGCCGCGGACCGAGCACGGGAGGGTTGAAGGAGACCGCCGAGGTGGCTGCCTCCCTGAGGGTTGTGGCGGTGGTTAGGAGACGGCCACTGACAGTTGCGAAGGAAGTCTGTTGGAGCTCGGCAAGGTCCTGGGGAACCTGAGGGTTCGTCGCCGTTGCCGGCAGACCGCCGCTCGGCGGTGCCGCCGGGGCGCCGAGAACACTGGCGACAGTCGCAGGGTCGAGACCGAAGCCGGCCGCGATCGTCGCCGCCAGCGATGCCGAGGCACCCGAGACGGCCGGGGGATCGACCAGCGGGCGGACCGGGCCGACGGCGGCTGCACCGTTCGCACCGATGGCCGAGAGGATGCCGGCGCTAACCCCGGCGCTGAAGATCGGCAGGTCCGTCGCGAGGACGGCACCCAGCTGTTGGTGGAGCGCCGTTCCCCCGAGGGCGAGCAGCGACGCGAAACGGGCCTCGTCGTAGTTGTCCTGACGCCAGGCGAGCAGCGCCGCCACCACGCCGCCTTGTGAGGCTGCGAGCACCCGGCCGACTTCAAACGCGACAGCAAGGGAGATGTCCTCCCGTCCCTCGGGCCCCACGCGCCGCAGCTGATCGGCCGCATGGGCAAGGACGCCGGCCGGGGAGGTTGCGTCCGGGCGGAGCAGCCCACGAGGTGTGAAGGGTCCTCGATACCAGCTCGTGACCGCATTGCCGCCACGGTTAGAGCCGCTGACTGCGACGTGGCCGGTGTCGAGCACCTCGAGGGGAGCCTGGCCGGCCGGGGGTGGCGGTGCCGCCCCAGGTGCGGCAGGGGGTGGGGCGGGAGGAGCCGTCCCCAACATGCCGACATCAAGGTGCTGCATGAGGTAGCGGAAGTCGCCGCCCGGCTGGGACGTGAACGACCAGTGGGCGAGGACCGTGAACTCCAAGATGGTCGCAGTCGGCTCCATGACTTCAGGAGCAATGCCGAATCCCGCAAGCGACATCCGTCCGGTGACGAGCGAGGACCCCCCTCCCCCCGATGCTGTGCCCGCAGCCTGGCTCCTCGCGGCCGGCGCCGCCGACCAGGCGTCGACCGGGCTCAGGGGGAGCGTCGCACCTGCCGTTCTTCCCGTCATCGCAGCCCTCGCTTCTCCGAGGCGAGCGCTGTCGTCCGTCGTGGCCGCAGTATCAGACAAGGCGGCCGTTTGCTCGATTGACCCGTAGTTGTAAGAGGTTCCGAGAGGTAGACGCTGGAGGGTCGCCGCTTGACTCGTCGCGGCGTCGATGGTCGCGTCGTCGTACACGCGAAGGATCGAGACGCTCGTCGCCGGTGGGGGGGCTGTCGGGAGGTCGCCGGCATGATCCTCGAGGCTCACGAGGAAGGCGCCGTACCTGCGAGGCGTGGGCTGGCTCCCGTTTGCCGAGGGAGGGCCGGCGATCGGGAGCCGGTTGGCGATCACGACCGACGTCCAGCCATCGGCGTCGAGGGCCAGCTCGGTGTCGCTCACGTCGACCTGCCGCACATGGGTGAGCCACGGGAGGTCGGCAAGGGTGGGGAAGACCGCCTCGACGACGGTGGAGGAGACGCGCAACACGTCACAGACCGAAGCGTCCTGATCCTGAGGGTCCACAAGCTGAGACGTGTCGACGGGTTGGTTGGAAACAAGCTGTCCCTCACCCTCGGCCAACACCACAAGGGCGAGCCATGGGGGTGTCGTCGCCGGATCGTCTGTGGTGACGACGCGGCGCTCGTACGGCAGGGTGCGCCGCCGCAGGACGACTTGCGGGAGGCGGTCAGAGTACTCGCCTTGACCGTCCGGAGGCGGGAAGCATGACAAGAGCTGGTCCGGCGGGAGACTGAACCGTGGCCCGACGATGCGGAAGTTCCAAGACCCTGGGGAAACGGGAGGGATCGCAGCCGTGCCGGCCGTGTCGGCGATCGACTGCTGCGTTGCAAGCGTGTAGTCACCGTCGTCGAGGGCCGGACGGACGGCGTCGTAGAGGATGAACGTGCCTGGATCGACCATCAGTTGTTGCTCGCTTCCGCCGAGGTGGTTGACGTCACGGCTTCTGGCGGGTTCGCCGGCGCCCACGCGACGGTGGCTGAGCCGGTTGATCCTTGGACAAGGGGAGCCACACAATGGGCTGCGCCTCGAGCGGCGAGTTGGGCGGCGACCGTCGCCAGGTCCGATGTGCCGCCGAGGACGCCCGAAAGACGCCAATCCCTGTCGGCGACGACCGAGACGACGATGTTCGCGGGAGACGGGCTCGCTTGATCTGGCGTCACGCCGTACAGGAGGTGCCCTCTTCCGCCGGCGGTCACGAGCGTCGGGGGAATCTCGTTTCCGTTCGCGTCAGTCGAGCGCACTGCCCCGGAGAGCCCGAGCGCCAGGGACGAGAGGTCCGCGCCAGATGCGGCGTCTAGAGAGACGACGACGACCTTCGTCGCAGACGGCAACGTGGTCCATACGGCGCCCGCCTTGGCTGCGGCGGCAGAGACCGGAACAATGGCGGCCTGCGCGTGGCGGTATCCACGATCGGGTGCCGGCAGCCCCGATACAACCGCTCCAGCGCCCAGACTCACTCCGCATCCGACATACGGGAGGCGGTCGGTGGCCGCCCATCCCCACAGTCCTGCGGGCACGGCACCTGAGCCGCCGACGCACCAGATCGCAAGCCTTGCGGTCATCTGCGGAACCGTGAAGCTGCCGCTGGCGATCGTCGAGTCAGCCAACAGTCCACCCACACCCGAGAGTGCGACGAAGCGCACGGCGGCATCGCCGACAACCGTCAGCGCCGGGCGAGGGGCCGCCGCGTCGAAATCGTGCTCGTGGTTGGGAAGCGAGGTGACGAGGATCTCTCCCGGCCGGAGCACGGCTCCGGTTCCGATTAGGCCTGCCCCCAAGGCCGACAGCAAGGCGGCGGTGTCGGGATCGGTGCTGGCTGACTGGCTGAGCTCGGTCCCCGCCCCCGCCCGGCCGGTCGCCGCGCCGCCGTCGCCAGCGAGAAGGCCGGTTGCCACGGGCACAGGACCAGTCGTACTCACCGACCCTTGAAAAGGCACGGGAGCGGGAGCGCTGCGTGTGAGTGGCCAGGCGTAGGCCGCATCGCTCACAGCGGCGACGCCGGCGAGAGACGGGGCTGCTACGGCCGGCACTCCGGGAGGCGGCGGACCTGAATATGAGGTGCGAATCACAGGACGAAGCGATGGTGACGGACCGGCTGAGAGCAGCGCCGTGATGACCGGTGCTTGCACGGCGGTGTCGATCGGCGGCGGCCGCACGGCCACAACGGGGGTCAGCGTTGGCGGTTCGGCGGGGTCTGCCGGGGCGATCCGATCGGTGACAAGGCTGAGGAGCGGTGGAGCGACCCGGTTGCGGGCGAAGGTAGCGGACGCAAGCGCGTCGGCGGACGTCCCGACGGGCCCACTGGACAAGTAGCCCGCCGCCATGCCGACGACGGTTCCGGCCTCCGCCGGCATGGCGGATACGAACGTTGCCGCAGTCGTCGCGTCAGGGAGAAACTCGGGTCGCGTCGCGATCTCGAGGGCGAACGGAAGCACCTCAGTTGCGGCGGGCTCGACGTCGACCTGGTTGAAACTGATCTCGGTCGTGCCTGCTGGGACATTCGCGAGCGCCGTTAGCACGAACCCGGTCCCCGCCGCGACGGTGTCGCCGGTCGGTATCTGGCCGGTCGGCAGCTGCGGAGCCCAGATGCCCTTCGGCATCTGGCCGGTCGTGAGCGTGACGGAGAGACCTGCCCCGGGCATCGCTGTGAATACGGGCGGGGGGACGTTGTCGACGGACGTCAGAGTGATTCCGAGCACCGAGGCGATCCCGCCGATGCCCATCGGGGCGATAGCTATGGTGCCCCCGACGGCGAATGGCTCGACGCCAGCGTCAGCGGCCGGCGGGAATACTCCCCCGGTCGGCACGACTGCGGCACCTGTGGCAGCGGCGCCGGTTGCGACGACCAGAGTGAACTCGGGCAGGAGCAGCCAGGGATTGCTCGATGAACCGTCTGGAGGGGTAGCTCCTGGCCCACCGGGAGTGATGACGCCGGTTCCCGGGGTCGCTGTCAGGATCGGCTTTGTGTCACCAGCCGTGAGGTACTTCTTGCGGAAGTCGTCCCATCCCAACGTCGTCGTCGTGCCGTCGTTTGAGCTGCCGAAGGAGATCGTCACAGACGTCACGTCGAGGTCGACGTTGGCCGAGCCATGGATGCTCGGTCCTTCGACCAACACGTCGGCCCCGAGATGGAACGAGAGGCTCACCGAGACGGTGCCAAAGAGCAGGTCGACGCTGATGGTGATCCCAGCCGAGATCGACGCGTAGCCGTGGACGGAGAACTGGAACGGGTCGAAGTACACGATGGCGTCAACGCCGAGGGTGAGCGAGGCCGAGACAGGACCTGCTCTCAACGCTGCGGTGAAGTTGGTGCCGGCCATGATGGCTTCGCTCGTGAGAGCGAAATAGGACTGGCCACTAATGGTGAGGAAGTCCTCGACGCTCCAGACGTACCCGACTCGAGGCACGATCGGATAGCCGGCGTGCTGGAAGGAAGGGTGGTAGCCACCGATAGTGACCACGAACTGGCCGGCATTGGGGTTCGGGCCGAACCACCATGCGTAGGCGAAGCCGCCGGTCAGGCGACACGACGGATCGAGCAGGTAGGACTGGTCCGTCAGTTGCGCCTGGATGAGAAGAATGCCCTCGGCCGTCGAGAACTCGGCCATGAGGGCGAGCTGGATCTGGGCCAACGGGAAATCCGGCGTCGGCAGAGCGGCAGTAGCGAGGCCAAGGAGCGTGACCATGAATCCGCCGCCAACCTCGAGGGCCAGGACGGCGACGACATCTACGAGCGCGAAGGAGGTGAAGGAAACCCCGGCCGCAAACCAGAACGTGCCGCGCTCGGGTGGGAACGAGGCCGACAGCATGTCCATCGCCTGTTCCGGATTCGCCGCCAGACCTGAGGTCGGGTCGAGAGCGGCCACGAGCGGGAACGTCGAGAAGTCCGACAATGACGTCGGGAGCACGAGCGAGCGGTTGATCCCTGCGCCGCCTCCGATACCTGTCACGAAGAAGGCGGGGGGGCCTCCGATCGGTGCGTTGATGGCGCCGAAAACGAAGAGCGATGTGAAATTGCCGCTCGGTGACGGGAACTGGCCATAGCCGGCAAAGGCGGTGAGCCCATAGGGTCCGATGTTGGCGACCAGCATGCCGACATAGTCCGGCGGGTTGCCTGCCATCGACGGGTTGTCGCGCCGGCGCAGGCCACCGGCTATCGATACCCCGCCACCCGAGTATGAGATGTCGAGGCCCGACAGGCCGATGGCCCACGCCGAGGGTTGAGTGAGAGGTTGCCCCGGCCAATCCGCCGCCACCGAGAGGTCGAGGACGTCGAGACTCAGCCCGAGCAGGGAAACACCGCCGCTGATGCTCACCGCTATCGACGAGATCACCGGGTCGTTGTTGGCGTCCTCGCCCATCGTGACCCCGAACCCGACGTCGTCGACGCGGAGGGGGCCGAAGGACTGGTCGATGTTGATGATCCACGGTCCATCGCCGTCGCCCGCTGTGAGCGACCACAGCAGGCCGCTACCCCCGTGGCGACGTTGCACCGCCAGTCTCGGGGAAAAGGCGGGACGGAGAGGGGTGGAGTCGCCGGAGGCTCCAGACTGGCTGGCGTTGCCGAGGACGCCCTGTGCCACCGAGTTGTTCCCGCCGGAGGCCGACGCGACATCGGTGGCGAGGCCGGCGAGCTCAATGGCGACTCCGCCATCGGTCACCCCGCCGGCGCCCACTGATAACAGGCCGTAGAGGGCAATCGAGCCGATCTGCAGACCTGCGTCGAGGAGCGGACCGCTCTGGCGGTACAGCCGCAGCCCGAGGCCCTCCACGACGATGACCGGTGCTTGCGGACCGGTCGGCGAGATGAAGAGGAGCGACAAGCCCGCCGGCCCGAGCTTCGGGCTGTCGACCCAGTCGTCCGCCGTCTCGATCGCGAGCGAGAGACCCGACGAGACGAGCTCGGCGCGTTCGCCTTGCGCTACGGAGATGGAGAGACCCACGAGCGGCGCGCCACCCGAGCCGGTACCGGAGGCGAGCCCAACAGTGAGGTTGTCGGCCACCGTGACATCGATACCGGACAACTTGCCGAGCAGCGTGGCGAGGCGTTGCGGCAGATCGGTCAACTCGAGAACCGTCTGGTCGAAGGTCGGCGTGCTCGCCGAGGTGAGCAACACGCCGGTGGCAAGGCCCTGGATCGTGGTCGTCCCGACGCTGGTGGCAAGAAGCGATCGGATCGATGGTTCCACCAGGGCGAGGTCGGCGACGGCTGGAGCGAGAAGGTTTGTGAGCAGCAGTGCGACGTCGGTCCACGCATCGGCGGCGGAATCCGTGTAGGTCTTGAACGCCGCTGACAACGTCGGCTCGAGCCCGAGGACTATGCGGGCGCTGCGTTGGTGGCCGGCGGCTTGCCAGGCGAGGCCGAGACCGACCTGCGGCGGGCTCGCCTGCGGCCCGACATCGACCTCGACGAGCGGCGCGAGCGCGATCGATCCGATGGAGAGCGGCTGAGTCGGGTCGATTCCGGCCGAAGCCGTCAGTTCTCGGAGTCCATTCGTGTCTGCGGTCGCGTGCAGGGCGAGCGCGAGCGGAGGGCTCGGGATGCCGGCTGTGACTGAGACTTCGAGGGTCACGGCAGCCGGGCTTCCTGCGACTCGGAACTCGACCCACTGCTCCCCGAGGGCGACCTTCAACGATCCGCCAGCTGTCGTAACGGCCCAGGGTGCGGGCAGGCCTGAGACGAGAGGGTTGAGGAGGCTTTCGAGTGCGCTCGGCCCGGACTCGGTCAGCCGGTTCAACAGCTCGGTGGCGGGGTTCGAGGCAAAGGCTGTTACCTCGGTCGCGTCGAAACTCGGCGCGCCAAGGGCGAGCGTCGTGCGGATCGCACTGAGGGCTGTCGCGACTGCGCTTGGTCCTTGGGTCTCGAGGGCGTTGAGGACGAACGGCAACGCCGCCTGTGTGGCGTCGGCCACCAGGCTCCCGAGCCCTGGGCACGACGGGAGAACCGTGATCGAGGCGGTGCCGGTGTTGAGGATGACTCCGATCTGTCCAGCCTGCAAGGTGACGTCGACCGAACCTGGACCGCCTGTCGGCCCGAGGCTGCCGCTCAACGTGGGCACCGGCCGGCCTTGTGTCGCCAGCGCGAGTCCGACAGCAAACTCGATCGAGACCCCGCTGCTCGTTGTTGAGCACATCAGTGACAGCTCGAGTCCGCCGAGCGGGCTCGCTGTTGCCCGAATCGACAGTGCGTTGTTGAGCGGAAGCGTGCCGTGGTCGGCGGTCGGAATCCCGAACGCGTCGCGCACGCCGTCGACGAGCGAGGCCGCCCTGTCAGGGTCCAGCCCCGACGAGCTCGAAAGCGCCGCCTTTGCCCACCCGGCCGGGTCGGTGAAGGCGCCGAAGGGTAATCGAACTGAGGCCGTCGGTCCGCTCCCGGCGACAAGGCCGATGCCACTGAGCACGGGGTCGATCTTCGTGAGCAACGCCGGGCTCAGGCTCGACCGCAGCCCGGCGAGGAGGGATTGAAGGAGCGCCGCAGTCATGCCCTCGAGGGCGGCAGCGCCGAGCCCCGTGATGACACCGGCGGTGGGAAGCGGCCGAAGCGTGATGAGCGCCGGGAGGCCGGCCGGGGGACTTGCGAACGTGAGCGCCACGGTTGGCGGAGTGCCGAGGCCAATCTTCAAGGACGGGGCGAACGGGGAGCTCGGCACCGGGCTCTGCCCGAACGTGATCGAGCCCGAACGAGTGCCTGTCGCATCGATGGTGGCCGAACCCGCGAGGGTGAGCACGCTTCCGAGAGCGAAGCCGCCGGGCGCAGTGCCCATTGTGACGCTCGGCGGCTCGGCGGCAAGATCGGCCGAGATTGTCAGGCCTGCAGCGCTGACGCTGACCGCGCCGCCGGTGCTCGCGGTGTCGCCGAGGAGTTGGCGCAGCGCGTCGGCTGCCGCCACGCGGGCCGCTTGTTGCGAGAAGGCCGACTGGAGCGTTGCGGTCGGGTCGATCAGCAATCGCTGGATGGCGTCGCCCAAGAGTGCCGTGGTTGATGCCGCCGCTGTGGGATCGGTCAACCCCGCCGCCCCGAGCAGGTTGGCGAGCGCCAGCACCGGCCCTGTCGCCGGCAGCGGGCTCAGCGCAGAGGCCAGTCGCCCCAACAGTACGCGAGCCGCCGGACTGAGCGGGTCCGTGGCGTCGAGCACCCAGGTGTCGGCGGTGGTGCCGAGGGCCGCGCCCTCCGTGAGGGTTATGCGAGCAGCGGTTCCCGACCCGGTTCCGAGCCCCATCGTCAGCAGCGCTCGCCGCAGCGACGGGGTCCGGAGTACGCCGGGAGTTGGCGCGCTCCCTTGGGGACCTCCGGCGAGCCAACCACCATCGCGGTAGACAGCAAAGTCGAGCCGGACCGAAGGCGCCACCGGGCTCCCGCTGGCGAGCCGCAACCCGCCGAGACCGAGCCGGCAGCTGACGTCCACGCTGACGCCGGTGGGATCGGCGCTCGCGGTGGGTGCCAGCCAGTTCTGGCGAATCGAGAGCCCGAAGCAAAGGGCCGTTGGGGCTTCGACAGCGGTGGGAGTGGCGAGCAATCCGGAGAGAGCCGCTTGCGTGACCGCTCCGACCGCCCGCGTGAGCGCGTTCGAGTCGAGCACCCCTCGCAGTGACCACGTCGGCGCCGTGGGGGCAACAAGTCCGGGCGGAGGGCTGAGCTCGATATTCGGATCGGCCGTGGCGTCGAACAGCGCGGTGAACAAGTCGATCACCGATCGCGCCAACGACAGATCCGGCCCGTCGGGCGTACCGGTCGGGCCCGGGAGAAGGGTGCGCAACAGAGCCAACGCGTCGGCGGCGGGCGGAGCGTCGAGAACGTCGAGCGGGACGGCAGCTGCGGGTACTCCGAGGAGCACCATGCCAGCGATCGGCACGCCAGAAGCGGCGACGAGCTGTGCAGCACCGCCCGCCGCGCCGCCGTGAGCCACGAGCAGCACCTGGCGTCCGGCACCGCCTGCCGCGACTACGACCCGGGCTAGCCGGTCAGCCTGCGCTTGACATCTCGTCCCCGCGTCGGCGCCTGGGCAGTCGCTTCGGAATGGTAGGCGGACGTGCCATGACCCGGGCGGACCCGTCACCGCAGAGACGTCAAAAGCAGTCGCGGCGAGACCAGGGGTCGTGAGATCGATCGTCTCGAGCGTCGAGTCCGGCCAAGATGGCACGTAGGGCCCGGTGACGTAGAGGATGACGTTGGCCGCAGGGACACCGAGGCTCGACAGATTGAGGTTGGCCGGTAGCTCCGTGTGCGGGATGCCGGCGAGGGGCACGCTGGAGGCCCCGGCGATATCGGGAGCCTGTCCGGGGAGCAGTCCGTCGCCATCGGCGCATCGAGCGATGAGAGCGTCCCAGCCAGCCGCGACGGTGTGGCGCCCGGCGAGCAAACGAGACAGATCCGGCACGATCGTCGATGCCGACGTGAGCAGCTGTCCGATCTGGCCCGTTGAAAGCGCTGTGCCACTCCCCGAGAGCCAGTCCGTCAGCGCCTCAGGCTGTAAGAGGGAAGAGCGGGTGGAGCTCGGAATGGGAGGTCCGTCCGGGTCGGCCCACACCGCCACATCGATGGCCGTCGTCCCACTCGTTGCGACCGGGACGAGGTAGGGGTCATCGGCTGTACCGGTGCCGGTGAACGCGCCGCTCGGTGCCGAGCCGCTGATCAGGGCAGAGATGGTGACCGCCAGCGCCTCAAGGGTCGATCCGCTGTTGGCTGCGAATTCTGCCTCGAGCCGCGCTGCGAGCCACCCAACCGGATCCTGGAACGGGTTACCCACCTCGCTACCCGCCGAACCGCTCGGGGAATCAGACGATGGCCCACCGAGTCCCATGACGCCGGGGAGCGTGCGGGCGAAGGCGCTCTTCGAGGATCCAAGGAACGCCGAGAGCAGCGTCTCCAGGATCGTCTCGGAGATGCCGGGCGGAAGTGTGAAGCTCCCTGCCCCGTCAACCGATGGGAGGGCAAGTGGAGTACTTGTTCCGCCTATCTCGATGGAAGCACCGGCGATGCTCACCGACGAGCGGAGCCCCGCCGCCGGGGTCCATGTGAAGTTGACTGAACCGCCCGCCAAGGCGAGCGTCACCCCAGCGATGGTCGTGGATAGCGGCGACTGGGCTGGGGTCGTAAGTGACGCACCAAGCCGGAGAGACGGCAGAGCGGTCAGGCTGACGGGCATCGGGCTCACAACTTGACCCGAGGGCGGCAGCGACACTACGAGCGCATCGACAGTCACTGAGAAGGAGAGCGAAGGACCGGAGGCGGTGCCGAGGGCGCCGGATGAAGCCAAGAAACGGGCGCCAATGTGTATCGCGGGTTGCGTACCGTCAGCCGCCCAGACGACGAGCTCGGCACCACCGGCCTCGAAAGGCGCCCACGGGTCGTCGGCACTGCCGCTCCCGGTCACGGAGGACGGCTGACCGAACAGTGCCACGATCGCACCGAGCAGCTCAGCGTAGGAAGCGCCACCTAAGGCGAGAATCGCCCCGTGGTAGGCCGCGACGGCGCCGACGGGGTCGGTGAACAGCGCCGCCACGACAAGCGCAGGCCAGCTGGCCGGCGCATTCGGCGGCGGGTCGAGACCGAGGACAAGACGCAGCGCCGGTCCAAACGGGGGAAGCCCGTTCAGCAGGTTGGCGGTGAGGCTCGAAAGTGCCTCGACGCCGATCTGTGCCAGAGCTTCCGGCGAGGTGAGGTCGAGCACGTCGTGGTGGTGTTGTGCGCCAGGTGGTCCGATGTCGACAGATTCCGCTGCAAGCACAAGGACCAGCCGTCGTTGCGAGTCCAGCGCGATGCCGACGCGAGCCGCATTGACTGACAGTGCCGTGCCGTCTTCGGTTACGTCGAGGAGGTTGGAGGCCCCGGCTCCGTAGAGCGCAGTGCAGGACAGCGACGGCAGAGCCGTGAGCGAGGCGTGAGGACCCGTCGTTGCCTGCAGAAGGGTTGCCGAGAGCTGCAGCGAGAGGGCCGGATCTCCACCAAGACCAGCAACGAGGTCCACGACCGGGGCAATGGTGATGCCACCCGCGGCGTCGGATGAGATATCGACGCTCACCTTGACGGACATGTCGGAGCTCAGCTGCCAGCTGATGCCAGAGCCGCTGCCGTCCGGTGGCGACGACCCGAGGAGCTGACCGAGCTGAGCCAGCCAATGCTGCACGGCGCTTGGTGATTGGGCCACGCTGTTGAGCCAGCTCTGGATCGCAGCGAGTCCTTGCGTCGCGACGCTTGCCAAAGAGAGGGGGATGGGCGCACCAGCATCGAGGCCGAACACCCCGAGCATCGCCGCGACGTCGGCGGGCAGCGTCTGCTGTGCGAGCTCTGATTGAATCAGCCCCGTGATCACTTGCGCGAGCTCGGCGTCGACTGAGCCGGTGCCGCTAAGCCCAGCGAAGCTGAGATCAATCGGCGATGCAGCGCCGGGAAGCTGAAGACCGCTGACGGTGACGCCGATGTCTGCTGTTTGGCCGGTACCAAGCGGGATGTAGAGCGAAAGCCCTACGGAGTCGAGCAAGGCG
>JBEKLQ010000071.1:0-21021 GCA_050010115.1 Acidimicrobiales bacterium
TCCTGGCGGCGGAGAACCAGCCGGGCCGCATCGTCGAGTCCGGCACCACCGAGCAGATCTTCGAGAACCCGAACGACGAAAGGACCTCGGACTATGTCCACGGGCGATTCGGCTGACCGTTCGCGCGGAGCGCGAGTCACCTCAAGCATCCCGGCCGCCGGCGGCTTCGACTGCGCTGCCGCCAGGCCACGCAGCGGTCGCGCCCATCGCTTCCTGGCGGGCGCCCTGGCCGCCTCGCTGCTGGCGCCCGTGGCGCTGATCGCCGCATCAGGCCTTGGGTCCACCCCTGCTTTGGCGGCCGGACCTGAGATCACCGGAGCCGGCTCGAGCTACGCGGCTGTGGCCATTCAGAACTGGGTAGCCCAGGTCGCCAGCGTCTACGGCATCAACGTCAACTACTCGGTGTCGACGTCGGTCATCGGTCTCAACTTGTTCGCCCAGAACCAGGTGAACTTCGGTGCATCGGAAATCGGCTACTCGACCGGGCAGATGTCGTACTCTCCGACCGAGCCGTACCAGTACCTTCCGGACGTCGCCGGTGCCACGTGTCTCATGTACAACGTCAAGGGCAGGCTCGGTAACCAGCTCACCTCGCTCAACCTCAGCAACCAAGTGCTGGCGGAGATCTGGACCGGCACGATCACGAACTGGGACGCACCGCAGATCGCCGCGATCAACAAGAACGTGCTCCTCCCCAACGCGCCGATCGTCGGGGTCTTCCGAACTGACGCCTCAGGGGAGAACTACTTGTTCTCCCAGTATCTCGACTACATCGAGCCCAAGATCTGGCAGCCCTTCGTGCAGACACTTCAAGCTGGCGCCTATGTCAGTGCCAACTGGCCGAGCGGCACCCGCCACGGCAACTACCACCTGCAGAACTTCGTCGGCCAGGCCGGATCCGACGTCGCGTCGGACTTCGTCGCCGCTACGAACGATTCGATGACCTACGTCGAGACGGCCTACGCCCTGTTGCACCACGATCCGTGCGCCTACATCCAAAACGCCAGCGGTAACTGGGTCGCACCGTCGGAGGAGACGGACGCTGTCGGACTCGAGCGAGCGCAGCTGCTCCCCGACCTCGAGCAGAAGCTACAAGGCGTCTACTCCAACCCGCTGCCGAGCGCCTACCCAATCTCCGCCTACAGCTACCTGGTGACGCCGAAGGTGCCTGGCTCGATATCCTCGTCGAAAGGCGCTGTACTCGGTGAGTTCATCCGCTTTTTCGCCTGCACGGGCCAGAACTCAGCCGGTGTCCTCGGGTACTCGCCGCTACCGCCGAACCTCGTGGACGCCGACTTCGCCGCCATCAACCGCATTCCCGGGGCGGCGCGGGCGCCCACGACCGCCACAGCAGCTAACTGCTCCGACCCGTATGTCAACGGGCAGACGCCACTACCAGGCGAGCCGTGCATCGGTTCGCAGTGCTCCAACTCAGGCGGTGGTACGACGACGACGACGACGCCGCCGACGCTGGCCGGCTCGACGCCGGGCACGACGACGCCGGGTCAGGCGACGACGCCCGTCAATAACGGCAAATCGGGCAAGCCCGGCAGCCGCAAGAAGTCTGGAAGCTCGCAGACTCACTACGGCGGGCCTCCCAGCAGCAACAGCTCGCCATCGAAATCAGGCAACCTGTCCGTCGCCGACGGCCTCTGGCCGGGACAGAAGATCATCCCCGGCGCCCAAACCGGCGGAAGCCTGAAGAACGGGCAGACGCTGGGAAACGAGCTCGCCACGGAGGACTTCTCTTTGATCGGCGTGCGCGTCTCGGACCTCACGATGTGGGCATCCGTCGTCCTTCTCCTTCTGTTGGTGGCGGTGCCACCAACGATCGCCCGGAGCCGGCGGAGACGACGACTCCAAACCGCTGATCAACCAAGCGCGCTCGGGAGGACCTCATGAATCGCATCCGGCCCGCGGCGCGCGCGATCGGGGCAGCCGGACTCGCCCTCGCCGCCGCCGCCTCGCTCGCCTTGGGGGCGCCGGCTGCTCGAGCGACAACCGTCCGCGCCGACGCCGCGGACCGCCCGGCGAGCTCCGCGACCTCGTGCGCGCCCGACGCGATCTGCATGACGATCCCGGCCATCTGTCCGACCGGCACGACGTGCCCCACGGTCACGGTCGAGCCGACGACTGATCTCGGCACCAACCAATGGGTGTACCTGGACCTTACGAATTTCCCCCCGAACACGATGGCCTACATCTACTTCTGCGACAACGCTTCGCCGCTCACCGACACGAGCCCGCCCTATTGCGTGCTGGCGGGAACACCTCAGTTCACCTATCCCAATCAGCAGCTACCAATCGCGGCGGACGGCACGGGCGAGATGAGCTTTCAGACCATCGACGACCCCAACGCGAACGGCGACACCGCACTCGTCGGAAAGATTCCCGGCGAGTCGACGCTTCCTGGAAACACTTTTTACTGCGGCGACGCTGCCGACCCGTGCTCGATCGACGTGGACGACTGGGCGCTGCTGCCCACGAACCCTCCCCCCGCAAACCTCGCCATCCCGGTGCCAGAGGACACGGCGGTCATCCCGCTCGGGTTCGCCCCACCCAGTAACGGCTGCCCCGGAGCGGCGCAGGTCTCCACCTACAGCGACTTCAGTATCGAGTGGCTTCTCCCGCACGAATCCTCCGTGGCGTGTGCCAGCAAGGAGCCGGCCATCGCGGTGAATACAGCCACGAGCACGTCGCTCATCCTTCCGTTCCTGTCGGGGAGCGACAACGTGGTGTTCCTCGACGATCCACAGTCGTCCGACGTCCAGACGGCGCTGGCGACGGCTCACTACTCGGTCATACCGATAGCGGCGTCCGCAGTCGTGATGGGGTACAACGCCGCCATGTCCGGCCCCGACGGCATGGTCCCGTACAACGGCTTCCGCCTCACTCCGAACGAGGTGGCAGGACTCATCACCTACGCCTATCAGGGGCCCTACAACGCAGATCTCGTGCCCTGCCGGGGAGGTCCCTGCTCGGCCATGGAGGAGCTGAACTCAGTGCCGAAGTACGTGATGGCCGGCCAATACGGCGTGTACATCCCGTCCGAGGCCAGCGGGGTGGCCGAGATGCTCACGAACTGGGTCTGCAACGCCAAGAACCTTCCGTTCGTCGTGAACGGCAAGCCTCTCCATGACCCGAACACTGCACAGAAGACGATGACCACCTCGATCAACCAGAAGCCGTGGCCGATCACCAAGTGCACGACCTTCGACGAGTTCCCGCCGCTCAAGCCGATCGGGACGCTGTTCGACCTCTACGCCGATCCCGAGCACCAGGTCGTCAAAGGACTTCGCGGCTTCTCGCCGCCCGCGCAGTTCCAGGGATCGCCCCTCGCTGGCTTCGCCCCCGTCGACTGGGGCGACGCTCGCTACTACGGTCTCGATGCGGCGAGCCTGCAGAATGCGGCTGGCCAATTCGTGGCGCCGAGCACTGCCTCGGTCCAGGCCGAGATCGGGGCCCTGTCGCTCAGCAAGAGTGGCTACCCGGTTCCCGACCCGACACTGGCGGTGAAGGGTGGTTATCCGATGTCGACGGTGATCGACGCCCTTGTTCCCGACCAGCCGCTCCCGGCTCTGGAAGCCAAGAACATCGCTGACTTCATGAACAACCTTCTCGACTACACGACCTCGGCACAGCTGCCCGACGGCTACGTTCCGCTCCCCGTCAAACTGGCCAGCTTGGCTCACAGCGACCTCGCCAAGACGCTGGCGACCGAGGACGGCAAGATCGTGACTGCGACCGTGCCGACAGTCAGCCCTGCCTCCACGACAACCGGAGGAAAGGTCACCTACTCGGCCGCCGTGTCGGCTACCGCTGGCACGCCGACCGGAACGGTGAAATTCACGACCGGCTCCACTCCCCTGTGTAGCGCCACGCTGGCGAATGGCACGGCGGTGTGCGCGGCATCGAACGCACCGGAGGGCGCCGACACCGTGACAGCGAGCTACGGAGGTGCGAGCAGCTTCGCCGCCTCCAGCGGCACTACGTCCCTCAGCGTGGCGACGTCGGGATCCACGACGAGAACGACGGGAACGGGGGGAACGACGGGAACGGGGGGAACGACGGGAACGACGGTGCCACCGAGCACCGTCCCGGCATCGACGGTGCCAGGGAAATCAGTGCCCACGTCGGTGCCTCCGACGACGGTGCCCACCAAGACGCACCCGGACAAGTCCGCCGGCAACATTTCCATCGCCGACGTGACGCTGTCGGCTGCCACGGCCCGACTCGTCTTGCCCGCGGCACTCATAGTCGGTGGTGCCTTGATCGCGCTCAGTCTCGGACTATCTCTCTTCGGGTCGTTCCGGCGGCGGCGGGCAGGCGGCCTCGGCAATGCCTGATCCGGCGGTAGCCTCGGGCCGGCCAGCCTTGAGCAACGAGGACAAACCAACACACGCGGTTCGTCAGCTGACTCGTTCGCGATTCCGCCGCGACCGATCGGTCATTATCGCTACGCGGCCGGTCATCGCGCCCCCGGACGCAACGTCCGGCGTGGTCTCTGCCGACCCGTCCTCGCAGAACGATCAACCCGCTGTCAGCGAGCCAGCTGCTCCGGCCGTTCGGCGCCGACGGCCGGGGTCAATCGCCCTGACATTGGCAACGGCGACAGCGGGGCTCGCACTCCTCCTCGCGGGGTTCGCCGCCTATTTGTTCGGGTTCACGGGCGTGGAGGCGTTTCACTCCCAGCACCGATTGGCTGAACAGCTCGGCGGTGCGGCCGGCCTGGCGGCCCTGAACGGCAGGACTCCGCCCGAGGGCCAGCCAGTGGCCGTCCTTTACATCCCGTCGACCGGGCTGCGTCAGATCGTCGTGGAGGGAACGAGCTCACTCGATCTCGAGAACGGGCCTGGGCTGTTGATCGGGTCGGCGCCACCCGGCACAGCCGGAGACGTGGTCATCGCGGGAAGGCGTACGACTTACGGCTCGCCGTTCGCCCACCTCGACGCGCTCACCAAAGGCACGACCGTGACGGTTACGGGTGCGCTCGGTAAATTCGAGTACCAGGTGGCCGGCATCAAGATCGTGAGCCCGGGCTCACCGCTCCCCGCGGGCCCAACCTCGGCCGCCCGTCTCACACTGGTCACCTCGACCCCGGCGGTGACCGCGACGTCGCTGCTCCTCGTGACAGCCGACCTCGTTGGCAAGCCCGTCGCCAAGGTGCCGCTCACTGCCGCAGCGGTCCCGCCGGCGCAGTTCGGTTTGGGCGGTGACGGCAGCGCCATGACCCCAGCGATCCTGTGGGGTGAAGCGCTGATCGGCGTCATGCTGCTGGCCTGGTTCCTGTCACGGAGATCCAAGAAGACGTGGCTCATCTACGGGATCACGACGCCCGTCGTGATCGCCACTGCGATCTTGTGCTTTGCGAACGTGGCCGCACTGTTGCCCGCCACCCTTTGATTCCCGGAAGGCTTCGATGACGATCCGTCCAGCCTTGCACCGGGCAAGGTGGCTCGCCGCGCTGGCGGGTGTCAGCCTTATGGTCGGGGCCTGTTCCTCAGCCACCGCAACTCGGACGTCGTCGAGCACGTCGCCTCCGACAACCAGCTCAGGACCGACGAGCACGCCACCCACGAGCTCGTCGGTGACCACGACCACGGTCGGCATCGCCGGCTACGTCACCATCAGCGGCAAGAAGGTGGCCGTCCCCGACGAGGGAACGCGGCCCGTCCAGCCGATCGAGGACGTCGGCGAGCAGATCCTCATCACGCCGAAGCGCATCGAGCCCCACCTGCTGTTCTGTCAGGTGGGCTTCAGGCTGACGTTCACGAACCTCACGTCGGTGCCGCAACAGCTGACGTTCGCGAACGACGGCGGTTGGCGTTCCCCGGTCATCGCTCCCGGTGGGACGTGGCACTACACGCCGAACAACGGGATCTCGTACTACATCGTCACGAACACGAAGCTGCAAGCTTCGTTCCAGGCGTCCGTCCCCATCCCCGGCAACCCATAACTCCTCAGGGCTCGGCGAGAGCCGCCCTCACTGCCGCCACGTCGCGGTGCATCTGAGCGATCAGTTGTTCGCTCCCCTCAAAACGAGCCTGTTCCCTCACCAGTTCGGTGAACTCGATGAGAACGCGCTCGCCGTAGAGGTCACCGTCGAAGTCGAGCAGGTACGCCTCGACCAGCCGTGCCTCTCCTTCCGCGTAGTACGTGGGCCGGGTCCCGACCGAGATCGCCGCCACGTGGCGGCTCCCACCCGATCGCTCGAACCAGCCGGCATAGATCCCGTCGGGGGGCAACACCGTCTCGCCCGGTAGCTCGACGTTGGCTGTGGGAAACCCGAGCGCTCTTCCCCGCCGATCCCCGGCCACAACCACTCCTTCGACGACGATCTGGTCCCGGCGCCCCACACGGCGACGATATCGTGCCCTCCGTGATGCCTCGGAGCCAGCTGCCTTCGTCGGTCACAGTCCGCGAGGTGGGACCGAGGGACGGGCTCCAGTCCGAACGGCCGGTGGAGCCGGCGCGGCGGGCGGCGCTCGTCGACCAGCTGGCTGCCGCCGGCTGCCGATGGATCGAGGCGGTCAGTTTCGTCTCACCCCGCGCGGTGCCGGCGATGGCGGGCGCTGCCGAGGTACTCGGGGCGATCACGGCACGGGATCGCATCCGGGTAGCTGCGCTCGTGCCGAACCTGCAAGGGGCCGAGTCGGCACTCGCCGCCGGCGTGGACGAGATCACCGTCACCATTGCCGCCTCGGCCACCTACAACGAGCGCAATGTCCGACGCTCGATCCCCGACACCCTGGCCGAGATCGAGCGGATCTGCCGGCTCTCAGCGCCCGCCGGCGTGCCGGTCGATGCCGTCGTCTCGTGCGCGTTCGGCTCACCGTACGAGGGCGATATCGAGCCTCGGGAGGTCTCGGAGCTCTGTGACCGCCTGAGCGGGGCAGGAGTGGCCGCACTGACGCTTGCCGACACGACCGGCATGGCGACGCCTCGAGTGCTTGACGGCGTGCTGTCGCACACCGGCGTCGGAGTGGGGCTCCATCTACATGAGACCCGGGGGACCGGGCTGCTCAACGCGTATGCCGCATTGCAGACCGGGGTAACGCGGTTCGATACCTCCGTGGGAGGCCTCGGTGGCTCGCCGTTCGCCGACGGAGCCGCGGGCAATCTGTCGACCGAATCCCTGGTCGCCCTGCTCGATGATCTCGGTATCTCGACGGGGATCGACCTCGAGGCGCTCATCGAGGTGACCGCGCTCGTCGAGGAGCTCGTCGGTCACGGGGTCCCGAGCCCGATCGCACTGAGCGGCCCCCGAACCCGCCGCACGACGCCCACGGTAAGTTGACTCCTATATCGACCATCCCCCACTTCCGGCTGGGCCGAGGTAATAGTTGGGAGTTATGATGTCTGTTCTGACACAGCAAGCCGAGTCCCTGGAGACACCCGTCCCGGTCGGCGATGCGGCTCACCTCCAAGCGACGAGACCACAACGCTGGGCTTTTCGCGCACGAATGACGGACCACCTGGCTGTGGCGGTGGGAACGACCCAGGGCCTGTTCATCGTGAGCGACGGCATGCCCGACGGCCCGTTCTTCAAAGGCAGCTACGTATCCGCCTTCTTGCAGGTGGACCGCCGCTACTACGCCGCCACCATCGACCCGATTCTGGGACCCACGCTCCGGTCGAGTGACGATGGCGGCCAGACCTGGAGCGATGCGAAAGGCAGGCTGATCGAGTTCCCCGCGGAGACGGGCGCAAAGCTCGTGCAGATCTGTCAGTTACAACTGGACGCCAGCTCACCGGCAGCATCGGGTGGGCCCGGCGACGCCACCGTGCTCGCCGGAGTGGAACCGGCTGCCCTCTTCCGCTCGGCCGACGGCGGTGCCACCTTCGAGCTCGTCCGTGGACTGTGGGACCACCCGGACCGCCCGAGCTGGGAGGCAGGTCCCGGTGGGCTCGTCCTCAACACGATCCTCACGCACCGGGATCGACCGGGACGGATCCTCGTCGCAGTCGCCAACGGCGGTGTGTACCGGTCGGACGACTCCGGAGAGACCTGGCAGGCAAGGAACTCGGGCATCGCTCTGCGCTCGGGAGGTGACACCTCCGCCGATCACGGTCAGCGGGTGCACAAGCTGGCGTTCGACGCCGGCAGCCCGGATGTGCTCTTCGCCCAGACCGACACCGGTGTCTACCGTTCGGCGGACGCCGGCGACAGCTGGGACGAAGTGGATCGTGCTGGTGAGGACGGCGGTGTCGCGTCCGAATTCGGGTTTCCGGTCGTGGGCCACCCGGTCGAAGTCGATACGGCATTCGTGTTCCCGCTCGAGTCCGAGGCGTACCCGTGCAGCCCAGGCGGGCGTCCCCGCGTGTACCGGACGACTGACGGTGGTGCCCGCTGGGAGATCCTCGGTGATGGTCTCCCCTTCCAGAACGCCCACGTGACGGTGGTGGGTGACGCCTTCACCATCGGCGAGGCGGCCCCGTACCCGCTCGCGTTCGGGACGAAGGCGGGAGAGCTCTTCGCCTCCCTGGACAGCGGCGAGACTTGGCGGCTGGTGGCATCCGAGCTGCCACCGGTGCTGTGCGTGCGCGTCCTGCAATAGGCGCCAACCCCAGTCCCGGCCGGTGCGATGAATCCGCCCGGCAACTCGACGCAGCGGGCATCGTCAAGCTCCACGATCTCGGCCCCGAGTCCGCCAGCCAGCCGTGAGCGCCCTCGAAGTTGTCCCATTCCCCTTCGGCTCGGTTGCACTCCCGGCCAGGAACAGCCAGAGTCTGCCATGGCCCCGAGCGATCGTAGTTACCGGGCGACGGTGGGATCCCAGGAGATCGACCTCCCGCTTGTCCAAGTTGCACCGGACATCTCGATCGCGTTGTTGATCTGCGTGGATCACGGCGTGGCCTTTGCAGCCGAAGCCGGACGCGAGCTCGCCGCCTTGCTGGAGCAGTTCGACGTTGAGATCGTGGCGTCCGTGGCGACGATGGGCATCCCGCTCGCCATCGAGGTCACCCGAGCCCTCGGGCTCGACGACTACGCCATCTTGCACAAGACGCCGAAGATCCACCTCGCCGACGCCGTCGCCGAGTCCGTCCGCTCGATCACCACTGACGCCCAACAGCGTCTGCTGTTCGATCGCGCTCGGGTTCACGCCATCGAGGGCAAGCGAGTGGCCCTCGTGGACGACGTCATCTCGACCGGCGGGTCGAGCCGGGCGGCGCTCAACCTCGTCCGCAAGGTCGGCGGGAATCCGGTCGTCTTCGGTGCGCTGCTCACCGAAGGCGGGGTATGGAGGGCGGCGCTCGGTGAGGACGCCGCCAAGGTGAGGACGCTCGGAGCGATCCCTCTCTTCCGCCACCAGGCCAACGGCTCGCTCGTCGAGGACTGGGGCCCCCAAGCCTGAGGTGTGCGTCAGCTGGGGCTGGCGGGCCGCCTCGCTCAGCTGACGAGGTGGCTTATTACACGCGTGCGGCGCCGCATGCAGGCAACCCGAGAGCTCTCCTTGGATCGGTCCGCCCGCACACGCCTCCATCGAGCGTCGGCGCAGACCGCCGGCGATCAGCCCGACGGCTTCCCTCGCCGACGGGTAGCCGCCGGCAGCGCTCTAACCGGCCCTGACGCCCGACATCTGCTCCTGGACGGCGACCTGTCGCCGGACCGTGGGCCAGCCGAGCACGAGGTACACGACGCCGCCACCGATGACGCCGGTGAAGACACTGACGTCGGCTCCCCCGGCACCGAAGGCTCGAGCGATCGGCCCGACGTAGAACAACTGGTCCAGCGACAGCACCGACAGCACCGTTCCGACGGTCTGGGCGATGATCGCCGGCCAGTTGATCCCTCCGCTGGCCCAATAGAGCGAACCCCGGTCAGTTCGCTGCAATTCCAACGGCGCGTACTGGTAACGCCGCAACGCCCAGTCGACGAGGTAGATCGCTACCCAGGGAGCGATCCAGCAGATCACGGCTGCGACGAAGTCACTCAGGTAGGTCTTGAACGACGAATTGAACAGCGCGTACAGCGTGATGAACACACACAGGACGCTGTCGATGATGACCGCCTGGTACCGCTTTACCCTGACGCCGAGCGCCTGGAGCGTGACGCCCGACGAGTAGAGATCGAGGCTGTTGATCCCGAACAGCTGGACGACGGAGAAGACAAGGAAGATCACGACGAACCAACTCGGGATCACCGACTCGTGGACGAACGGCAGGAAGGCGTTCGCGCTCGTGCCGACCGTCGTGAGGAACGTGCCGACCACGGCGCCGAGCGTCATGACCAGGATCTCGGGCAGCGCAGTGCCCACGAAGACCCAACCGACGATGGCCCGCTTTGAGGCGTCGGGCGGCAGGTAACGGGAGTAGTCGTTCCCGCACTCCGTCCAGCCGAGGCCGCTCAGCGCGATTGTGAAAGCCAAGCCCACCATGAACGGCTGCCAGCCGTGTGCGTACGACTGCGCAGGCGCACCGAGGTGCATGTGGCCCACCGAGAGACCGAGCAGCACGGCGAAGATCACGACGCATGGCACGATCAGCCAACGCAATGACTTGACGATGGTGGCGTGTCCGAGGAACGGGAGGACAGCCTGGATGGCGATCGCCACGATGGCGAGCACGACTTTCGCGGGAGTTCCCGGCGAGTAACCCGCCTTGATCATCAGCACGAGCACTGCGCCCACGATCAGGATCAGCCCTTCGACCTCGAAACCGATCAGGGTCAACCAGTTGAACAGGGAGATCAGCCGTGAGCCGTGCGGCCCGTACGACGCCCGGTTGATGGCGAAGACGGTGGTGCCCGCCTCGGGGCCCTGAAGGCTGCACAGGCCGAGCAGGAAATAGGAGAGGTTGCCGATGACGATGAGCGCCAGGGCCTCGACGAACGAGAAGCCGAACGTCATCAGGATTGCGCCGTAGATGAAGTACTCCACCTGGACGCTCGCTCCAGCCCACATGCCGGCGAGATCGCGGGGTCGCGCCCAGCGTTCTGACACCGGGATGTAATCGATCCCGTGTTGCTCGACGTGGAACGCCTGGTCCTCGATGGGCAGCTCCACTTGCCCGTCACTGGCGATCGCCGTCACCGGTCCCCCCTCGGTCGTGTCGCGGTCAGTTGCGGCCTGTAGCGGCTGGCGCGCTCACGCTCCGTCAGAGCGTGAGCGTCGGCGATCGGAGCATATCGACGCGACCGCATCGACGCTGGTCCGGCACTGGGCTAGCTTGAATTCGGCTGCACCCGGCGACGTCGCGGCGAGGAGCCATTGTGACCATCAACGACTTGCTGCTCGATGCGTTCGGCAGGATTCGGGAAGCCGTCGTTGAGGTGCTCGACGGCCTCACAGCCGAGCAGCTCGACTATCAGCCCGGCCTTCGATCGAACACGATTGCCTGGCTCGTCTGGCACCTCAGCCGGATCCAGGACGATCACATCGCCGCAGCTGCCGGCATCGGACAGGTCTGGAGCTCGAACGGGTGGTACGAACGGTTCGGTCTCCCGCTCGACCCGTCCGACCACGGGTACGGCCATACAGCCGAGCAGGTCGCGGCCGTCAAGGTTTCTGGCGAGCTGCTGATGAGCTACCACGAGGCGGTGTTCGAGCAGACGGTCCAGTTCGTGCGTGGATTGGGGGACGCCGACCTCGACCGCATCGTCGACGAGCGGTGGGACCCACCTGTCACGCTCGGCGTGCGACTGGTCAGCGTCATCTCGGACGATCTCCAACACGCCGGCCAAGCGGCCTATGTCCGCGGGCTCTCCGAGCGCCGGTAACGGCCGCCTGCGGGCGGGCGCTCCGCCACGCGCTCGGTCCGGCTAGGCCAACCCCAGGTCCGACATGGCTCGCCGGTAGGCGACGGCCACTGCGTCGAACTTCAAGTGGATCTCGGCGGCGATGTCGAAGGGCACACGGTCGGGCCGCTGCGATTCGACGATTCTGCGATCCTGCCCGAAGACGACGTCCTCGAACTCACCGATGGTGACGTCATCGTTGTCGAGGTCGTAGTTGCGGGCGACGAGTAAGTAACCACGGCAGTGGTCCTTGTCGACAGGCTGCGAGGCGAAGAAGTACACCATGCCGGCCTCCCCACCCCATCCGAGCCGCAACAGGAGCGTGTAGGGCAGGTGCACCTCGTAGTGGCTCTGACGCATCGGTCGTTCCTGGTCAGCATTGGCGAAGATCGGGAAGTCCTCGGTGTTGGGCGCTTCGGGACGGACGATGTCGTAGCGGAGTACGTGGCCGTCAGTCCGCACGCTGTAGTCGGGGACGACCGGCCGGTCGGGGTCCCCGAGCAGACCGGGATGCACCCATGGGAAATGCCCGAAGTCGGTGAAATTCTCGAGTTGCCGGGAGGCGTCCGAGTCCCAAGCGTAGGGTCCGCACCGGACCGCTCGCCAGGCCTCGGACTCGAGCTCCGGGATCTCCGGCAGATCCCAGCTCGGCGGAGCGAGAGCCACCCAGATGAGCCCGTGGCGCTCGGTGCACGGAAACGCCGCCACTCTCGCTTTCGCGGGCACTCGAGTCGGCGTCTTCAGCTGCGGGATCATCGTGCACCGCCCGGATGTGTCGTAGTGCCATCCGTGGTACGGGCAGACGATCTCGTCGCACTCGACGCTGCCCAGTGACAAGGCGGTGCCGCGGTGGATGCAGACGTCGGTCATGGCGTGGGCCGTTCCGGTCGAGTCACGCCAGACGACGATCGGCTCGCTGAGGAGCGTCACCGGCTCGGGTGATCCACCGACTTGAGCGGCGAATGCAACCGGATGCCAGCAGGATCCGAGGTTGATCGGCACGGCCGCCGCAACCATCTACAACCGGCCTTGGCGCGGGTCGAGGGCGGCGCCCGCCTTCTGGCCCATGAAATTGAGAGCCATGATCGTGACGACAAATACGATCATCGGCGCGAACGTGAGCTGGGGCGCCGTCGTCATCTGCTGCTGGCCGGAGGCAATCATGTCGCCCCACGACAGGGAGTTCGGAGGGCCGAGGCCGAGAAAGGCGAGAGCACCTTCGGCCAGGATGGCGATCGACGCCCCGATGGCGGCGTAAGAGGCGATCGGGAGGGCGACGAGCGGCAGCACGTCGCGGAACAGGATCCGGCGCGGCCTGGCCCCGAGCGAGAGCGCCGCCAGCACGAAATCGCGTTGCGAGACGGCAAGTGAGGTGGCTCGGGCGATGCGGGCGTAGGCGGGTATGGACAACAAGTCGATGGCCAAGACGACGTTGCCCAGGCTTTGGCCGAGGAACGCCACGAGCGTCAACAAGAGGATCAGGCCCGGAAGCGTCAGGAGGACGTCGGTCACCCAGACGACGACGACGTCGGTGATCCCCCGATAGAAACCGGCGACGATTCCGAGTCCGCCTCCGATGAGCAGCCCGACGACCACGGAGGATGCACCGATGAGCATCGAGATACGGGCTCCCGCGACCACCTGGCTGAACAGGTCATGCCCGATCAGGTCGGTACCGAACAGATGGTTCCAGGTGGGCGCCTCGTCCGGCGGGCCTGCGAGAACCTTGTTCGGGTTCGCCAACGGCAGCACGTTGTCGAAGACGGCTGCGAACACCATGAGGCCGATCCAGCTCGTCGCCAGCCAGAAGCCGAAACCGGGCCCCTTGCGCGAGCCCTCGCCGGCGATCGCCGCTGCCGGCGCCGACAGCGCCTCCCGGCGAAGTTCCTCGAGCTCGGGATCGGCCGCCGTCGTCGCTGCGAGGGCGGCGGCCGTGACGTCGTCTGTCGCTGCTCGCGCCTCCGCAGCGGCCTCGAGCGAGGCCTTCAGCCCTTCCTCGGCGCGGCCCGTCACCGACGAGTCCGGCGCCGATCTCTGCCAGCGGCCGCGCCCTCTGGTCTGCGTCTCAGCCGATGAGTCGGGCACGACGAACCCTCGGATCGAGCACGCCATAGAGCGCGTCGGTGATGAAGTTGACCGTTACGAAGCCGGTGGCGATGAGGACGACCATTCCCTGGACGATGAGGTAGTCCCGTTTCTCGATGGAGACGACGAGGAGCGTGCCCATGCCGGGCAGGGCGAAGACGTTCTCGACGATGAGGGCGCCCGCCAGCAGGCCGCCGACGCTGAGGCCGACGAGGCTCATCAACGAGAAGCTCGACGGGCGCAAGGCGTGGTGCAGGAGGATGTACCAGCGCGAGAAACCCTTCGACCTCGCCATCAAGATGAACTCCGATTTGAGCGTCGCCAGGAGGTCGCCGCGCAGCACGCGGGCGAACAGCGCGAGCTGGCTGGCGGCCAGCGTGATCGCCGGCAGGAGGATCGACTGCGGTGTGGCCACGATGGTCGGCGAGGAACCGCTTCCGATGGTGAACCACGTTGCCTCACCGCTGGCGGGAAAGACATGGATCTTGATGGCGAACAAGAAGATCAGCACCGGACCGAGTATGAAGGCGGGAAGGGCCAGCAACAGCAGGGTGGAGCCGCTGGTGAACTTGTCGAACCACCCGTCGGGCCGGAGCGAGCAGAGCATCGCCATCGGGATGGCGAGGCCGAGCGAGATCACCTCGCCCATGATCATGAGCTCGATCGTGAGCGGGACGCGCTGGAAGATAGCGCTCGTGACGGGCTGTTCGCTGACGTAGGACTGACCGAGGTTCCCCCTGAGGGCGTGGCCGAGCCAGACGAAGTAGCGCTGGTACAACGGGTCGTTCAGCCCCAGCTGGTGCGTGAGCTGCGCGCGGGCTGCCGGATCGCCGGCGGCCGGCCCGAGGATGGTGTTGATCGGGCTGCCGGGAAGCAGATTCAACAAGAGGAAGCTGAACAAGGTCACGGCGAACACGACCGACAGCATCCGCACGAACCGCCACCCGACGTAGCTCAACATCAATGGAGCTCAGCGATCGGTCAGCTGCTGAGCCAGAGCTGATCGATCGGCACGATCGCGTCGGAGTCGAGGCTGTCCTGCTTCTGGCCGCCGGGCAACGTGGCTTGTCCGAGGCCGTGGAGAGCCGGCCCGGAGACCAACCCATTGGGTCCACGGCCAAGCCAGATGTAGGGCGCCTCCAGAGCGAACTGCTTCCAGACTTCGCCGTACGCAACCTTGCGGATTGCGTAGTTGGGGTTGCTACGACCGATCTGCAGCTCGGTGTCGGTGGTCGTGTCGGAGAGCCTTGCGAAGTTCAGCGCGGGCTGTCCGTCGGGATGAGCGTTGGCAGACAGCCACCAGGTGGCGTCGATATCGGGGTCGATCTCGCCGAATTGGGTCCAGCAGTTGGCCTGGTAGCTCCCGAAGATGGCGTCGTTGATGTACACCGCCTGCTCGGTGTAGCTGAGGGTGACGTCGACGCCGACCTTCAGCCATTGCGCAGCCACGAGCTGCATCGCCTCCGGGTTCGTGCCCGAGCTCGTGCAGCCGAGGGTGAACTTCACTGGGCCTGATGTTCCCGTCTCCTGGTGGTACTCCGCCACGAGCTGTTCCGCCTTTGCGGTGTTCGGCGCGGTCGGATAGCCGGACGGCACGTACCACGGTGAGCTTTTGGCGTACGGCTCTGTGACGACGGACCCGAGGCCGAGGTCGATGCTGGAGATGAGTTGTTGCTGATTCGTCGCGTACTCGAGCGCCTGACGGAGCTTGAGGTTGTTGAGCGGCGCGGCGTCGGTGTTCAACATGATGAAGACCGGCACGTCGAGGTGCTGCACGTACATGGAGTCGGTGGTCTGTGCCTCGATCGTCTTGATCTGGGAGGCCTCGGGCGTGTACGTGAACTGGATCTGTCCTGATTGGAGCGACTGCAGGCGCGTGGTCGGGTCGGTGATCACGTGGAAGACGATCTGGTTGACATGTGTCACCCCAGGACGCCAGTAGTTGGGGTTCTTGGCGACGGTGAGGGTCGAGTCCCTGATCCATTGCTTGAAGATGAACGGCCCGGTACCGATCGGGTTGGTGGTTGAGGTGGTCTTGGACTCCAGTTGAGCCGGGGCGGCCATGAAGCCGGCCTGAGCGGCGAGCGCGACCGGGAACGCCACCCACGGCTCGCTCATTTCGACGTTCACCGTCAGGTTGTTGACGGCCACGGCCTTCACCATCGGGCCGAGCGCCTGGCCGACGAGTGCCGATTGTTTCCCGAGTGTCAGCTGCAGGACGACCGCAGCGGCGTTCAGAGGCTGGCCGTTCGAGAACTTGATGTTCGGCCGGAGACCGATCGTCCAGAGCCTGTAGTTCGCGCTGTGCGTCAGCGACTTGGCGAGGTACGGGACCGCCTGGCCGGCAGCGTCGTAGGCGCAAAGCGGATCGAAGAACGTCTGGGCGACGAAGTAGCCGGCTGCAGCCCACTCGCTCGTCACGGGATCCCACCCGTCGGTCTCGGCATCGAGGCCGATCCCGAGGGTGCCGCCGTCCTGCGGCTTGAGAGTCGTCGTCGGCCCGCTACTCGTGCTGGAGGTGGCTCCACCGCCTGTGCTCGTGGTCTTCGCACAGCCAGCAGCCATCAAGGCCAGGACAACCGCCGACACGAGCAAGGCGCGCTTGTTCATCTGCTCCCCCTCCTGCGGCACCCCGAAACGCCGCAACCCACTTTCGATGGTTGCGGATTGTCTACCACCTACGTCGTCGGCCGTCTCGGCGGAACGCCGCAGCGGACGACTTCCACGCCTCGGTCCGGCTGAAGCACAGCGTGCGCCTCAGCCCGACCGCGGATCGCTCGCTCTGGCTACGAGCAGCCGCTCGTGGCACCACAGCTCGGGCAGGCGTAACACGATCCGGCCCGCTGCATGACGTTGCCGCAGGCGTAGCAGAACGGGGCGTCCCGGTTCTCGTACTGCGGAGCAACGTGAGCGCTCGACTGCATGGTCGAGCTCGCCGAGCCAGCAGGGCCTGCCGCGGCATCTCCGCCGGCACCGAAGCGCTCGCGCTCTTGGCGGCTCGCCTCACCGGCGTCGACATCCTCAAGACCTGGGAGGGTTGGCTGCGTGCGCTCGTTCGTCGAAAGCACACCCAGCTCGAGCCGCTCATCGAAGCTCAGGTAGTCGAGCGCCAAGCGCCGGAAGATGTAGTCGACGAGACTCGAGGCCAAACGCAGCTCGGCGTCATCGGTGATGCCGGCCGGCTCGAAGCGCATGTTCGTGTACTTGCGCACGAACGTCGACAGCGGCACGCCGTGTTGCAGCCCAAGGCTCACCGAGATCGAGAACGCGTCCATGACGCCCGACAGTGTCGAACCCTGCTTCGAGACCTTCATGAAGACCTCACCGGGCCGCCCGTCCTCGTACTCGCCGACGGTCACGTAACCCTCGCAGTCCGCTACCCGGAAGGCGAAGGTGTTCGAGCGCCGGCGGCGCGGCAACCGCGTCCGGGTCGTCGCAGCGGGAGCCGTCACGTGCGAGTGCTGCAACGCAGCCTCCAGCTCGGCGATCTTGGCCGTCAGTTCTGCCTCCTTGGCGGCGAAGGCAGTCGACTGCAACTCACCGCGAACCCCGGCGTCAGCCGAGCTCCCGAGGGCCGGCGCCGACGCACCGTTCTTCTTCGTCGTCGACAAGGGCTGGGCAACCTTGCAGTTGTCCCGGTAGATGGCGACCGCCTTCAAGCCAAGCTCCCAAGCGTCGATATGGAGCTGCTCGACCTCTTCGACCGTTGCGTACTCCGGCATGTTGATCGTCTTCGAGATCGCACCGGAGACGAACGGCTGGGCCGCCGCCATCATCCTCACGTGGCCGCTGTAGTGGATCACGTTGTCACCCATGGAGCAGGCGAACACCGGCAGATGCCCGTCCCGTAGATGGGGCGCGCCGACGATCGTCTTGTGCTCATCGATGTAGGCGACGATCTCGTCGATCTGCGAGTCGGCATAGCCCAGCTTGCGGAGCGCTCGAGGGATCGTCTGGTTGACGATCGACATCGTCCCTCCGCCGACAAGCTTCTTCGTCTTGACCAGCCCGAGGTCTGGCTCGATTCCCGTCGTGTCGCAATCCATAAGGAATGAGATGGTTCCAGTCGGTGCCAATACGGTCGCCTGCGAGTTCCGGACGCCGTACTGCTCGGCCAACTCGACAGCGCTGTCCCATGACTCCTGCGCCGCCGACAACAGGTCAGTCGGCACCATCTCCTCGTCGATCTTGGCCACCTCGGTCCGGTGCATGCGCAAGACGTTCAGCATCGGCTCGGCGTTCTCGTGGAAGCCGGCGAACGGTCCCATGCGTGCGGCGGTCCGTGCCGAGGTCTCGTAGGCAGCACCCGTCATCAGTGCCGTGATCGCGCCCGCCCAGGCGCGCCCTTCGTCGGAGTCGTAGGGCAACCCCTCTGACATGAGCAGAGCACCGAGGTTGGCGTAGCCGAGGCCGAGCTCGCGGAACTTCCGGGTCGTGTCACCGATCTTCTCGGTCGGGTAGTCGGCGTTGCCGACGAGGATCTCCTGAGCGGTGAAGACCACCTCGACCGCAGCCCGGAAGCCCTCGACGTCGAAATGCCCGCCCTCCTCCATGAACCGGAGCAGGTTGAGACTTGCAAGATTGCAACTGCTGTTGTCGAGATGTACATACTCCGAGCAGTTGCGGACGACAACTCCGTTGACCACGTATGAGTGGTTGCGTGGTTCAGAAAGGTTGTACGTGAGCTCCCTGCCGTCGGCCGTCCGCTCTGCCAGGCGTACGGTCCGGTCGACCTTGTAGAAGCTAGGCCTGTGGCCCACAATTTCATCGAGCACGGCGCGCTTGCGCGACAGGGAGAAGCCAATCTCTGCAGCGAAGCGCCGGATCGAACCGGAACTGATCCGCAGGTCATAGGAGGCCGCGCTCGAGCAGGCGACTGTCGTTCCGTCCTTGCGGGTGTAGGAGAACGATCGCCGCGCACCCGCTGCTTCCACCTGGTAGATATGGCTTGAGATATGGCTTGAGATACCGAACGTCGTCAGAAGCCGCTGAGCCCCTCGTAGCAGCTCGGGCGAGATCGACCCCAACCCAACATACGAGTCTTTCTCCCGATCGAGACGAGCACACCCGTCGGCGTCGAAGAGTCCCCTCAGGAACGCTGCCACAGCGAACGAGGGTGCTTGCTCGACCAACCACGGCACCGTCTTGTCTGCCCCCTTCACCGATCCCACACCGAGCGCCTCGAGGAAACGTTTGAACGCCGCGCGACCGAGCCGAAGTTGCGCTGTACCGTTCGGCTGCTCCGAGATCTTGATGGGTCGGTCGCCGTTGATCCACTCGAGGAGCTCGGTGTGCCTAGGCAGGATCTCATCCCGGTCCTCGGCGGAGCCGTAAATCGTGCTTGTGGTGCTGCCTGACGTCGAACCGTCCCCAATCAGCCAGCCCAGGTAGTGGGCAAACTCGTCGCTCCACTCTTCCGGGAAGCGCAATAGCTCGCTGCGCCCGAACGACTCGCGGTAACCCGCCGGGTCGCACGGGACAGGCAGGGCGAGGTCCGCCTCGGTCGCGGGCGCGGGAACATCGAGCACTTTGACCTTGTCCTCAGAGGCGAGGTCTTCCGCGGCTACGTAACCACGATTGACCGTGAAGATCTTGTGGGCCGGTGTGCAGCGAAGCTCCATGCCGTTGTCGAAGCGCAGTCGCACGATGTCATTGACCCCGGTGATCATCACCGCGTCCGGGCTCGAAAGAAGTGCAACTTCCGTGGGCGCCTCTGCGTTGGTGGCGTCGTGGGTGTACACGGCGAACTGCTCGCCCCGGTTGATCCGGTCGACGAGTGAGTCGAACCGAACGAAACCCTTGTCCGTGTGCACAAGCATCTCTGCGGTGAAACAAGGGTTACTTGCAGAAATTCGTCCGGTGTTCGGAGCCGTGTGCCACTTGTTGATCGTCGTGTCGTATTGCAGACCCGGGTCTGCACACTCCCAGGCGGCCTGGGCGATCTGGTGGAACAGGTCTCGCGCCTTGACGGATTCGACCGGCTTGCCGGTCGTCCGGGCCACGAGGTTCCAATCTCCGTCGTCAAGCACCGCTTGCATGAAGTCGTCAGTCACGCGCACCGAGTTGTTGGCGTTCTGGTATTGGGTCGAGTGACTGTCGTCGCCGTCGAGATCCATGTCGAAGCCCGCCTGCGCCAGCACGCGAGCCTTGCGCTCCTCCTTCGCCTTGCACCAGATGAACTCCTGGACGTCAGGGTGGTCGGCGTCGAGGATGACCATCTTGGCGGCACGACGGGTCTTCCCACCGGACTTGATCGTGCCGGCCGAGGCATCGGCGCCACGCATGAAGCTGACCGGCCCCGATGCGGTCCCGCCGCCTTCCAGTGGCTCCTTCGAGGAACGGATTCGCGACAGGTTCACGCCTGCGCCCGACCCGCCCTTGAAGATCGTCCCCTCCTCGACGTACCAGTTGAGGATCGAGCTCATCTTGTCGTCGACGGCAAGAATGAAACACGCCGAGGCCTGCTGCGGCACGCCCTTCACGCCGATGTTGAACCACACCGGCGAGTTGAACGCAGCCTTCTGCTCGACGATGAGGTGCTTCAGCTCGTCGCTGAACGTGGCCGACTCGACGGCATCGACGAAGTAGCCGTCTCTGATGCCCCACGCCGTGATCGTGTCGACCACCCGGTCGATGACCTGCCGCAACGAGGTCTCGCGCTGAGCAGTCCCGAGCGTCCCCCGGAAGTACTTCTGGGCGAGGATGTTCGTGGCATTCATGCTCCACGTGGCCGGGACCTCGACATCGAGTTGCTCGAAGGCGACAGCCCCGGTGCGGTAGTCGGAGATCCTCGAGTCGCGACGCTCCCAGATGACCTGGTCGTATGGGTGCTTGCCTTCTTCAGTGAAGTAACGGCAGATGCCGATCCCGAGGCGCTCTCCTGCAACAGCCATCGTTCCTGTCCCCTCCTTGACCGGTTCCACCGGTTCGATCCTAGCTACCACAAGATATTGTGGTGCTCACTCCACGTACCACCAGATAGCAGGGTAATTACAACACCGTAGTTACGCGTATGTCAATACCTGCGAGTCTCTGGAGATGCAGGTCACAGGCTGCTCGCGAAGGTTTGCACTTCGTGAACGAAATCTCGAAGATCTGCCGGCCCGCCCGCTCCTCGCCAGCCCGACCACCCGCAAGCGCCACCTCCTGAACGTACGCCGAGGGTGTGTCACGGTTCGTCGAAGCCAGGACCCCAGCGA
>JBEKLQ010000072.1:0-20894 GCA_050010115.1 Acidimicrobiales bacterium
AGCAGGTCCACCAGAAGCTTCCTACCGCGATTGGCTCCCTACCAAAGTCGCCGCGAGATCAAGAATTGCCTGCACAGGAGGGGTGGGATGTCGGTTCACGAATCGTCCGCTTATCTCCACTCGCTAAAGGCCCAGATCACAAGGTCACGGGCATAATTGTCAGAAGCTTCTGACAGTCTGAACGACATCATCCCGCGGGCACTCCGGGAAAGTGGTCGTGCACGTTGATCGTGACGAACTTCTACTCGATAATCGACGCGGTCGTACGAGTCCAGAACCTCTTGGACCGCGCGTCCAGCGGCTAACGCTCAGGCGCTTCCTGCTCGCCCGTGAGACTTTCTCGGAATCCTCAGTTAGGGGTTCCTTCCATCGGTTACAGCTCCTCGGTCTCGGCGCGGCGAAGCACGTAATCGGCGAAGCCCGGTACCGAGAAGGCGATCACCCCGTGTTGAGGCGAGTGGAGGATCCCCTTTCGGATCAGGCGGTCGCGGATCGGTCCGACCGCAGTGAGCGGCTGTTCGAGCTCACGGGCGACCTCGCCTGAGCGCACCCGTTCCACTGAGCCTGCGAAGTCCTCAAACGTCCGGGTAGCGCTTGCTGGCTGCCCGGTATCCCCGCCCTGGCGACTCCACACCCGCGCCATCGCCTGGAGGTAACGCTGCTCCGACGTGGTCGCCCGGTCGTAGCGTGCAGAATAGAGGCCAACGTCGACCCGCGACTGTACTCGGGGCTCGGCAGCCAGGACGTCTGCCTCGCTGATCTCGGCGTTCCCGGCGCTCTCTGCACGGTCCCACGCCTCGGAGGCATACAGCTGCACAAAGTACGGATAACCGTGCGAGAGCTCGTAGACCCGCCGGTAGCCGCTCTCGTCCCAGTTGTGCCCGCTGTCGATCGCCCCCCCGACGAGGGCTTCGCGGACGTCGTCGGGCGGCAGCCAGTCGATGACGGTGTAGTCGAAGCGCTCCGCGTAGGTGCTCGCCGAGGCGAGCTCGGCCGGAAGGTATGGCAAGCCGGCGCCGACGAGGACGACGGGCAGGCCCCGGAGCAGTGAGATCGACCTGATAAGGATGGCGAGGTCGCGGCGGCGCAGGGTCTGCAGCTCGTCGAAGAAGAGCGCGAACCCGAGCCCTTCCTCCTTGGCAACACGACCGAGGAGTCGAAGGACGCCGACGAGGCTCTGGTCGGCCGCGTCCTGAGCTGACATGGTCCGCTGGACACCCGCCCCACCGGCGGGCCCTGCCGGGACGGTGAAGCCGGAGATGGAGCGGAGGATCTTGCGGGTCGATCGAACAAGGCGCCGGCCCGCTGTGAGGTGCGATTCGGCCTCGGCGACAAGCAGGCGGGTCGCCTCGTCGGTGTCGAGGGACTTCCGTCCCTCAAGGTAGCCCGTTGCCCAGCCGCGCTCGTCCAGTCGCAGCCGAGCCTGGTGGAGGAGCACCGTCTTGCCCATCCCTCGTAGCCCCGTGAGGACGAGCGGAGTCACATCCAGCCCGGACTCGGCGCGCTCGGCCGCAGCCTCGATGAGGGCAAGCTGTGCGTCGCGACCGGCGAGGACGGGCGGATCGGTCCCGGCTCCCGGTGCGTACGGGTTGGTCGGCATAGGAACGGCAGTATAACAAAACGGCATAGTGCCGGAAGTTTACGTCTACCGCCCGCGCGGCATCGCTTGCAGACAGCCGATGTGCGAACGAATGCAGCCGCTGTAGCAAGCGCAGGCGGTTGACGTGCTCGCAGCCAGGACCGGCTTGGTCGAGTCGTGACTGGGCTTGAGCGGTCGGCTGAGGGCGACGCGAGAGGGTTCGTTCGGAGAACTGGGTCTTGTCTAACCTGAACTTCGATGGCGCAGCTGAGCGACACCCGCGTCCTGGTGACCGGCGGCACGAGCGGCCTGGGGCGGGCGATGGCGCAAGCGCTCGCGCAGGCGGGCGCCCGGGTGGCGGTGACCAGCCGCCACCGGGAACGAGCGCAGGCCACCGCCGCGGAGCTGGGCGCGGGAGCGGTGGGAGTCGAGCTTGACGTCCGCGACGCCAGCTCGGTGTCGGCTGCGGTCGACACCGCCTACGGGATGCTCGACGGCCTGGACGTACTGGTCAACAACGCCGGGATCGGGATGCGGACTGTCAACCCGCAGTTCATGACCGAGCCGCAGCCTTTTTGGGAGGTGTCACCCGCCGCCTTTCGCGACGTGCTGGAGACCAAGGCGACTGGGACGTTCCTGGTCGCCCGGGCGGTGGTGCCGCGAATGCTGAGCGCCGGCGGCGGACGGGTGGTCACGATCTCGATGAGCGAGCAGACGATGACCCGCCGCGGCTTCATCCCTTACGGACCCTCCGGCGCCGCCGTGGAGGCCCTGGCCCGGGTGATGGCCGCCGACCTAGCCGATACGCCGGTCACGGCCAACATCCTGCTGCCCGGCGGGGCGACCGCCACCGGGATGATTCCCGACGAGGTGCGAGATGAGCTGCGCGCCAACCTGCTCGACCCGGCGATCATGGGACCGCCGATCGTCTGGCTGGCCTCTCCGGATGCCGTCGGAGTCCACGACGAGCGGATCGTCGCCCGCGACTTCGACGACTGGCTGGAGACACGCGAGAAAGAGAACCTGTGAAGGCGTGGTTTAAGAAGGACGTGCCTAGACGCGTATCTTCGGGCCGCTAACCCGAAGGTCCATCTGGAGATCTATGCATCTCGTATGCGGAACAGGAAGCCACCGACGAGCAGTGCTCCTACAGCCCAGGCGGCGAGGACACCGAGTCCAGCCCACGGGCCGATGGGTAGGAAGCGGAGGTCGGTGGTGGCTTGGATGGCGAGCCCGGCGGTCATGGGTGCGATCTGCTGTATGTGTCGCCTCAACGAGTCGGTGACCGTCTGCGGGAGGATCGGGGGTAGGTACAGGAGGGCGAGCACGGCTCCGATGGAAATGTAGGCGCCGACGATCTCTCCGAAGTCGTAGACGGACGTCACCTCTGCTCGAAGTTCCGCAGGCCGTTGGCGACCCGGCGGAGCTTCTCGGTAATGCCGTGTGCACGAGCTGCCCAGTGCGAGACGACCGCGCCGCGTTCGCACGGCGAGTGCACGCCGTCGGGTGGTGGGGCGGGAGCTGGCGCGGGCCGTGAGAGTGGGGCTACAGGTTGAGCGCCCGCTTCAGCAGGTCGTACGCGTAATTGGCGAGCACTTTGTTCTCGCTGGCGATAAACCTGTTGCGGGATTGCGATTCTGTCACCTGACTCGATAATGGAACCAAGACGGTGACTTCTTGCAGGAACCCACGGAAAATGTTTGATTCCGTGGATTAGCTTTAGGCTGTGGACTTGTTCAGGGTCACGGCGGCGCGAACGAGAGTCTTCAACGCCTCCTCGTCTATCTTCTCGCCCTCGTGGAAGTCGATGGCACGCCTTGTGTTCCCGTCAAGACTGGAGTTGAAGAGGCCCGAAGAATCCTTCAGAGCCGCCCCTTTGGCGAAGGTCATCTTCACGACGTTCTTGTAGGTCTCGCCTGTGCAGATCATTCCGTCGTCGTACCACACCGGAACCCCTCTCCACTTCCACTCCTCGACGACTTCGGGATCGGCTTCCTTGACTAAGGTACGGAGCCGGCTGAGCATCTTGCCCCGCCAGTCGCCTAGCTCCTTGATTCTCTCGTCTATCAGCTGAGAAGGAGACTTGCTTTTCTGCGACGCGCTCTTCTCCATGCCCGTTTCTCTTCCTTAGTCCCGAGGCTTTGATAAATGGGGGTCATCCCCACCGTGCCGATTCTACTTGGAGCTGCGGTTAACCGGCTCTACGCGACCAGCCGTGGGTGACGGCCCCTGATTCGAGCAGTGGGCCGAGTGCTCCATTGCGCGCCTGAGTGGAGCAACAGCCGTAGCCGATAGTGCTCGAAGTTCCGCACGTCGTGGGCGACCCGGCGGAGCTTCTCGTTGACGAGGTTCTGGGCCTCGCTCCTGGCGTTGGTGCGCCAGGTCGTGAAGTAGTTGAGGACCCGGGGCTCCCAGCGCTTGATGGTCCTCGCCAGGCGCAGGACCTCGGGGGTGCCGGCGGTCCTCGCCAGCTCGTAGAAGGAGGCGAGCTCGGCGTGGGCCTCCTCGAGGGTGGTGGCGTCGTAGATGGTCCGTAGCTGCTCCTTCACGGCGAGGGCCCCGCCCACCTCGTCGTAGGGGTCGCCTCGCCGGAGGGCTTCCTCGTGGAACTGCCGCGGCGTAATCCTCTCTGTCATGTCGTCAACCTAACGATCGGGCCCGGATGAGGCGCGGGATCCTGCGCTCGTCCGCGAGGAGGCTTGGATCGTCATAGGAGAGGGATCAGCCCGCGCAGTCGCCCAGGTGATCGAGATCGAGGGCGACGTCGTTCGAGTGCGGCCGCTCCCCGGACCGGTCGAGCGACATCGGGCGCTGCTCAACCACGACACCGGCTGAGCAGAATCACCAGGTCAAGGCGTTTCGCGCTTGACCGCTTGCCTCGGGGTGGCGGACGTTCGCCTCGCTGTGGCGGGACAGCCGTTTGGCTCAACCCCGGACACGGGGTGCGGTCCCCCTTTCCCGCGTTGTGTGGCGCCCCGACGCCACCTATTGATAGGGCGGCTACTGTGCGTCCGCATGGACGATGCGCTGTCACTCCCGCATCTGCCGTCCGGACCTGTCTCCTCGATCGGAGAAGCCATCGCTTTGATGACCTCCATCTCGGAGGCGCTTCCCCCTACCGACGGCCTGGCCTGCTTCAATCGGATGTACCTGATCGTTACTGAGAAGGTGCAGTCGGAAGTCGCCATCGGCACCTTCTTCGGTGATCCGGTGTTCATGTCCCACCTTGACGTGGTCTTCGTCAATGTCTATTTGCAGGCGATCGACGGGTTTCGGGCCGAGCCGCCCACAGCGCCCCGCTGTTGGGGCGAGCTGCTCGCCAATCGCTCCGATACCCATATCGCCCCCATGCAGTTCGCCCTTGCCGGGATGAGTGCCCACATCAACCACGACCTCCCGATCGCCGTTGTGAAGACGTGCGAGGACCTCGACACCGCGCCCGAACAAGGCACGCATGCGGCGGACTTCGACAAGGTGAACAAACTTCTCGGGGCCTTGGACCAATCGATCCGCGAGTCCTTCGAGACGGGCGTCATCCTCGATCTCGACCGCAAGGCCGCTGGCTTGGAGAACCTGGTCGGCAACTTGGCCATCGACGCGGCTCGTGGGACGGCCTGGGTCAACGCCGCGGCCCTGTGGCGCCTCCGCCAGGACTCCTGGCTCTCGAGGGAATACACAGATGGCCTCGATGTCGCGGCCGCCCTCGCAGGCCGTTCGCTGATGGTGCCGCTGCTCTAGGCGCGTCCCGCCTTCCAAGCCGGTCGGGTCTGCGCGCACGCAACCGGCGGTCGGGGGGCAGAGGCGCGAGCCTGTCGGCTCACCGCTTTGCGGGACAATCAACCCGATGCGTACCAGGCGGGTGAACGCGCTTGTCCGCTCACTTCTCGGTGCTCAATTTCGCTGCCCTACGTGACGCCAATGGCCGGTCACCGGGGGCGCAGCCGTGTAGTTGGCATCGCCGGCCTGGGTGGCCTCGATACTGCAGGTGCCGGCCTTCTGGTACTTGACGGTCGTGCCATGGGTCCCCGACACGGGTGCGCACCCCGGCCCCACTCGACGGCGCCAGCTTGAAGACGACCGGCCTGGACAGGATGGGTGAGTGACCTCGAGGGGCTTACTCCAACCCCCTCGAGACGGGCGGGAGCGGTTTGATGACCGCCTCCCTCCCGGCGGTAGGTGACGCGCATCCGGCAGCCGATGACGGCACGTTGCGATGGGCGTGATTGAATTAGATGTCCGTCTGCACGAGCTGCCGGAATACCGCAGGCTCCTCCGGTTACAAGGCCGAAGCAACCCATTCGTGCTGCACGATGACCCGCTGTCCGATGACCTTGCTCGCGTGATCATGAACATAGGCCTGGTGAAGCGGGTGGGCGACGTAACGACGGGCGGCTGCGAAGTCAGCAAAGTCCATCACCGCCACGAAGTCGAAGTTGTCTTCGAAGTGACCCGCGTCGTCGCCGCACGTCATGGCGAGCAGTTCGGGAATGGCGCGCAGTCCATCGACAGCGTCACGGAATGCCTGCTTTGCCTCGGACGAGACACCTTCGGCCCATCGGCTCGACACCACCTGGCGGAACATCTGCGAACCTCCCGACGGCGAAGTCTAGGTCAGAGTCAGCAGCGACATCGATACCCGGCACCCCCGGGTCTTTCGTGCTCGGCTGCCAGTGCCTGGAGCGGGAAGCCGACCGAAAGCCGGCGCCTATAGGTTCACGGTGAAGGTCCTCGACTCAGACGGCCGGACGGCGACGAAGGCGCTCAGCATCGTCGTCAAGGCGAGCTGACAGACGGCGGCTGGGACGGCGGGCGGCTGCTCTGCAGGGAAGTGAGCCCCGTCTCAGGGTCGCGATTGGCCTGACCCGTCCTCATCATCGGCGAGGGTTCGCCCGCCAACCGTCCCCAACATCGAGGGTACGTTGACAATCACGCCATGACGTCGTGTCCGCATGAACGGCGAGACGGCCGAATCGTGCGGACCGCTCCCCAGAGATTCGTCTCCGTGATCGTTCGGGCCCGCCCAATGCCGACAGCTTGCACCGAACCCAGGGTGAATTCCGATGGACGATAACCTGACCACCATGAACGTCACCGCCGGTGTCGAGACGTTGACGATCACGGGGGCCGATTCAGGAGCTCATCTGCGCGTCTGCGACAGCGCCGGTCGGGCGGTGGCGACACTCGTCGCTGACGAGGCCGGCAATGCCCACCTGGCGATCGTTCCCGATAAGCACCGCGTGCTCGAGTGCCCGGACGACTTCATCGGAGCGCTCTCGACCGGTTGGCCGTTGCCACCGGGCGACTACTCGGTGATCGAAGAGTCGGTCACGCCTGCTCGTGAGCACGGTCCCTTTCGCGTGCTGGCCGTCGACGATCACCCCCACCCCTCGCTCTACGTTCAGGACCTGGCCGAGGGTTACGCCTACCTGACCGTGCGGGACGGCGTGAGCCTGTCGATCATGGTCCGGTTCCCGAACCAGCAGCTGTACGGCCCTGCACCATGGCCGACGGTCATCGAGTACTCGGGCTACAGCCCGTCCGACCCGGACAACCCCCAGCCCGGCACTCTGATCGCCAACCTGCTCGGCTTCGCGGTCGTCGGCGTAAACATGCGGGGCACCGGTTGTTCAGGCGGCGTCTTCGACATCTTCAGCTCGGCACAGGCGGCTGACGGGTACGACGTCGTCGAGACCGTGGCCCGTCAGCCCTGGGTGCTCCACGGCAAGGTCGGCATGGTCGGACTTAGCTACGCCGGCATAAGCCAGTTGTACGTCGCCGCCACCCGCCCGCCCCATCTGGCGGCGATCACCCCCCTGTCGGTTATCGACGACCTCTACCGGCAGCAATGGCCCGGCGGGATCTACAACTCCGGGTTCACCCGAGCCTGGATCGCCATGCGGGATGCCGAGACCAAGGCGGGCGGCATGGCATGGGATCAGGCCCGCATTGACGCAGGTGACGAAGTCGCCGCTGCCAATCAGCGCATTCGCAGCCAGAACATCGACTTCGAGCGCGGTGGTCGGGCCATCAGGTTTTTCGGTCCGCTGTCCGCGTCACGCCGGATAGGCGTCCGGGTGGATCAGATCGAGGTGCCGGTGTACATGACCGGTGCATGGCAGGACGAGCAGACCGGGAGTCACTTCGCGTCGATGATCGGTTCGATCGACTCTTCGCCCGATTTCCGGTTCATCGGCTTCAACGGTCATCATCCCGATGGCTACAGCCCCATGGTCCTGAATCGATGGTTCGAGTTCCTGTCATTCCACGTCGCCCACCGCGTGCCGAAGCTGCCCGAGCCGATTCGGATGCTCGCGCCGAGCTACTTCGCCCAGGTCTTCGGTTACCAGGCTGAACTCGAGCCCGATCGGTTCGCACATCACGGCGACGATGTCGACGCGGCCTACGAGGAGTTCCTCGCCGAGCCACGGATCAGGCTTTTGTTCGAGAACGGTGCAGGCAGCGAGGTCGTCGGAGCGACCTCACACCGCTACGAGGCATCGATTAAGTCGTTCCCGCCGCCGGAGGTGACACCCCGTCGCTGGTGGTTCGACGCCCGTGGCGCTCTCGTCGACATACGGCCGGAGGTCGAGGGGGTGGAGTCGTATCTCGACGATCCTGAAGCAGGCGAGATGGCGTACTCCCGGGAGCTGCTCAGCGACCTGAACCGGTTCACGTTGCCCACGACCCAAATCGCTCGGGACTGGACCCGATTCTCCGACGACCACCGCGTCGCGTTCGAGACCGAGCCGCTTGCCACGGCAATGGTCGTGGCGGGCTCGGGCCACGTCGAGTTGTACCTGCGGGCCGGCTCAGCCGACACCGCAGTGCAGACGACGATCACCGAGGTCCGTCCCGACGGATTCGAACAACGCGTCCAATGCGGGTGGCACCGACCCATCCATCGAGTGGAGGACGTCGACCAAAGTGACGATCTCCGGGTCGATTACACCTTCACCGAAGAGGACAGTGCCCCCTTGGAGATCGGGGAGTGGCTCTCGTTCCGGCTGCCGATCTACCCGTTCGCCCATGTCTTCCGCCCCGGTTCGCGAGTCCGTGTCGCGATCTCCTCGCCCGGCCGTGACCATCCATTCTGGTGCTACGACAACCCCGTGACCGATGGTGTGGCGCACGACGTCGGCCGCGGGGGTGACCATCCGTCGTCGCTGGTCCTGCCGGTGTGGCCCACCGATCTCGACTACGACGAGGATTACCCGCACCCCGACGCGTTACGAGGCCAACCCACGCGCCCCGTCGAGCCCATACGCAACTACGCCGCGCCGTGAGACTGCCCGCGACCGGGTAGGCGACACATGCCTAGCGACGTCCGCTCTCGCTGTTGGCGATGTCGGGACTGGGCACCGAGTCGGCAGGACATCTCCGGGCAGCCTCTTAGCCGATCTTCGCGAGGGATTCGCCTGACTCGTAGAGGCAGGACGTCGCATGTGATCGATGACCGTGTAACGGTTGATGTCGTACCGAGCGGCGAGGTCGTTGACGCTACGCCGGACCGGTAGTCGGCGGTCAGCTGCACGAGTTCCTCGGGGCGGAGGCGGCGCTGACGTTGCCTCGGAGAAGGCTCCAGGGACGATTCTGACCGCCGTGCGGTGGTGGCCGGAAGGAGTTTTCGCATCAGAGGCCCTCCCAGGGGGGCCTCGAGCAACGCGTTGTAACCTCCACGTTGTCGAAATTGCAACGTTTTACGGCTCCGAGTGGCCGAGCCGGACTTGGGCATGTTCAGGCGCAGGCCTCCCACGAAGAGTACCGTCGGGCCGATGAGAAGCACAGACATGACGACGACGCGCGGCGGCACGGCGGGGTCGAAGAGGCGATCGTCCCGAGGACGCCGATCACGGTGCTACCTGATGCCGGCCGGAGTCCCCGCGGTGGTCGTGGTGGTGCTCCTCACTGGCGCGCTCATGCCCCCGACGGCCGGTGCAAACACGCGGTTGAGGATCGCGAGCCACGCCGACTCAACCGGTCCCATCGTCGTCGACGGGGCCGGCAACGGCTACGTCGCTTGGGCCAGCTCCGTCGGCAACACCAACGGGGACCCGCTCTACTTCTGCAAGATCCCCAAGGGCGGAAAGTGCACCCAACCGCTCCTGCTTCCGATACCGAAGGGGGCGACCTGGGACAGCTACGAGGTCAACCAGCCGTTCCCGGTACTGGGTGGAAAAGCGGGCGTGGTGTCGGTCGTGGGCCCAAGCTACGACCTCTCGGACGTCGTCGTGTGGACCTCGCACAACAAGGGGACGAGTTTCGGCGAGCCCCAGGTGATCACCAGCTCCATGTACGACGGCACCGGAACCGGAGACGTACTGCGCTCCCCGGACGCCGACCCTCCGTACTACCCGGACTACTTCTCGATCGCCTCGTCCAACCCCGGGCTCTTCTACACGTTCACCGGCATCGGGGCGATCGGTGCCTTGGACCCGCCTGCGGGCTTTCAGCAGAACACCAGCGCCGTGCCAGGCACACCCACCGACGCCACCGTGGGCTACGGCAAGACGGTGAACCCCGGCGACAACCAGAGCACGCAGACCATCGAGGCCTTTTCGACGGACGCCGACAAACCTCAGCTCGACTACTTCTGGGCCCCAATTCCCGGGGTCAGTGGTTCACCCGGCTCCTTGGAACACGGGCCGACCAACGTGGGCGTCGGCATCAATCCCCGCCTGGCCGGCGGACCCGACGGGCTCTTCCTGTTGTCGGAGGACTATGTCGCCAACCCGGACAACGATTCGAAACCGCTCCACCTCGACGTACGCAAGTGGAATCCGAAGACCCACACCTTCGGCACACCGACCCTCGTGGTCAAAGTCCCCAACGACATCAACGTTACCAACGAGGGCGGCTTCACCGAGGACGACTCCAGCGGGGTCCTCACGGTGGCGTGGCCGAAGGAGACCACTGCCGGCGGCTACGAGATGGACATCTGGACGTCGGCCGACAAAGGTAAGACGTTCTCGGGCCCGGACAGCCTGGCATCGATCTCCTACGCCTACGAGGGTCCCGCTCGCCTGGCCTCAGTTGGGGGCGATGGGTTCGTGACGTGGCAGGACAGCAGGGGCCTTGAGCTCGTGGACCTCGCCCACCTGTAGGAGCCGCTCAGCATCTGACTGTGGCGGGCGCAAGCAAGTGACACCGAAGCTCGCCGATCTGTTGCCTCGGCCGATCGTCCAGGCGCAGGCGGTCGACCCATTCCACTCTGACGGTTGCATTGCAGCGTCACCGCTGAACCACGGCGGTGCAGCTTCCAGGGAGAAATGAATTCGGAGGACAACCAGGCCACCTTTTCGATCCTCAAGGCTGAAGGCCAAATTCGGCTCGATGAAGTGCAACCCGAGGGGAATGTCTCCTTCGAGGTCCGGCGTCGTCGGCTCCACTCGGCCTGCGGGACTTCGTCGAGCCACGCCGCAAGCTCCGCGCCTCCCAGGTCGTGAGACAAGAGTTCCGCAATGACGGATCGTCATCCCGACATCCTCGAAGTCGATGAGCCTCACCTCAACGCCGTTCCAGAGGTAGCTCGCCTAGCTAGCGCGGATCACCTCGGCAATACACCTGGCGCGTCGTTGCCAGGGCTTGGCCCCGGTCCGTGCCACGGAGCGGCTCCAGGTCGCCGCATCCGGGCCTAGTATCCGCGCCGTGGCTGTGATGGCCCTGCCTGATGGCCGTCGGTTGGCGTATGAGGTGATGGGCGATCCGGCTGGGTTCCCCGTGATGGTCCTGCACGGCACCCCCGGGTCGTCGCGGCAGCTCGCGGGCCTAGACGAACTCGCCCGCGACCGCGGCGTCGCAGTGATTGCGCCCGATCGCGCCGGCTACGGCGGGTCGAGCCACGACCCGTCCAGAACCACCGCTTCCGGTGTTCGCGATTTGGGGGAGCTCATAGGACACTTGGGGCCAGAAACCTGCGCTGTCGTGGGTCTTTCGGGCGGCGGGCCGACAGCGCTTGTGTGCGGCGTGGTCCTGACGGACCGGGTCACCGCGGTTACCACCGTCGGTGGCGTGGCGCCGCTCGTTCCGCGCGATCCCTAGCTGCCACCCGATCCGCTCTTGACCAAGACGGCTCGCCGCTCCCAGGCTGGCGCGCGCGCTCTGTTTGCGGCGATCGTACGTGCGGGCCGGATCCGCCCGGAGAAGACGCTCGACCGATTCGCAACCATGCTCGCCGAGTCCGACGCTCGCCTGTTGCGTGACAACGCCCGAGGTGCGCGATGCGTTTCTCGACGACCTCCGCCACCCGTCGCCAACGACGGCGAGGGCGGCACCTCGCGACTTCTGGCTGTTTGCGCGGCGGTGGGACATCGACATCGCCGATATGGGGGTGCCAGCCCACATCTGGCATGGCACCGACGACCGCAACGTCCCCGTCGGCGGCGCGCAGTCGACGAGACCACGATTGGCGGGGCGGCATCTCCTCAGCGCGGCGCCCGTCGAGCTGGCGTTCGCGCGCGCAGAACGGCGTGTCCAACACTCGGCGTGACCGTCGGCGGCGCCGGAACGAGGGCGTAACGAGTCGGCGATTTGCGTCGATAGAGGATCACCGCGGCCCGCGAGCAACTTCAGACAGACAGACAGTGATATTGCACGACCCTGTTCTGGCCGATTCGACAGCATCAGCTTGCGGACGAGGAATCTGGCGCTCATCCGAGCGCTGACGAATTCGGCGTCGGAACGCTACGGAGGACGGCCATGACCATCTTCGATGAACCATTGGCCCTCTCAGCGCAGGGTCTCTGTCAAACCCACGGCGATTCAGCACCGCCGACTTCGAGGCGTCACCTGTGAATCGGAACATCACGTCGTGGTCGCGTTGTACATCTCGAGGAACTCGGCCATACCGGGGGGATTGACGTTCATCGCGTGGTCCACCACCACTTGCACGACGGCCGGTCGGCCCGAGGCGAGCGCTCGTTCGAGGGCAGGCACGATGCCGCCGGGCGCGTCCACCAGTTCACCGTGGCAGCCAAGTCCCTCTGCAACAAGGTCGTAGCGAACAATTGACGTTTGGACGCCGATGGTGCGCCCCACTTCGTCGAGCATGCCCTGCTCCTCCATGGCCCAGGCGTAATCGCAGTTCACAACGGCGACCATCGCCGCGCCGACGCGAGCGGCTGTCTCCAGCTCCTGCAGGTTGAACCCGAAGGCGCCGTCCCCACTGAACAGGAACACGGGACGATCGGGGCATGCCAGTTTGGCCCCTATCGCGTAGGGAAGACCGGTACCGAGGTGACCGAAGTGCCCCGTCCACAACAGTGACCGTGGCCGGGTGACGACGAGGGCCAGGTGGGCCCACAGGGCGGAGTTCCCGCCGTCCAGACAGATGATCGCGTCCTCGGGCAGGAACCGGGCGAACTCCGCAGCAAGCCGTGCGGGATGAATGGGAGATCCGTCGAGCCCGAGGCCGCTGTCGGCCATCATGGTCATGACCATCTGCGCTCCGGCAGCCCGCTCACGCGCCCAGTTGCCGTCATTGCGGATGTCCGAAGTGCCGAGAGCCTTCGTGAGGGCGCTCAAACCCTGACGGACATCGCCGACGAGGGCGACGTCAACGGGCCGGTTCACCCCGATGGCCAGCGGGTCGCGATCGAGATGAACGAGGCGCTGGGCAGCCGGTCCAGCCCAGGCCGGGGACTGCCCGTAGCCGACGACCTCACCGATGCCGGTGCCGACGGCCACCACTACATCGGCCTCCTGCATCACCGGCGACAGCAAGGCGTTGGCCATCCCCACAGCGTGGGGATGCCGCTCGGAGATCGCCCCGCGCGCGCCAGGTGTTGTGCATACGGCCGCTCCGGCCACCTCGGCCAGACGGGCCAACTCCTCCGATGCTTCGGCCGTGTGGACGCCGTTGCCCGCCAGCACCAGCGGTCGGACCGCTTGGCCAAGCAGCGCGGCAGCGCGCTTGACTGTGTCGGGGTCCGGCGATCCGGCAGCGGCCCGGTAGCCGGCCGGAGCCAGCACAGGGTTGGCGTCCTCATCGACCTGCTCGCGTAACAGCTCTGGGGCGAGCTCGAGGTACACGGGTCCGGGCCTGCCCCCGAGGGAGTGGCGGAAAGCTTCTCGCAGGTACTCGGGGATTCGCCTTGCCTCGGGAATGGCGGCGGCGAACTTGGTGACGGGGCGGAACAGCTCCAGCTGAGGCGTGTACTGAAAGCGGTTGCGACGAACAGCTTGGTCCACCCGGGAGGTTCGCTGAGTTCCGATCACCACCACGGGGACCCCTTCGACCCAGGCGTTGACCACGCCAGGGACCAGGTTGGCGACTCCGGGACCCATGCCACCCACCACGACAGCTGGGACTCCCGTGGCCCGCGCCCAAGCGTCGGCCATGTGGACCTCAGCACTTTCATGCCGACCCGCGACCACGAGCATCCCGGCTGCCTCGGCCTCGAACGACAGGGGCGTGAAGGAGATGTCGGTGATGGCGAACAGGGCGCGAACGCCCTCGACCTGCAGTGAGCGGACGAGCAACTCGGCTCCGCTGATCATCCCCACGTCCGGACCTCCCCTCGACCTGGCGAGCTCAGCTGTCCGTCAGCCAGGCCCACGCCACGATAGGCGCCTCCTCGAAGTCTCGGCGACCCATGACCTCTGGAACAGGGTCCAAAGCCCCGAGGCGGACGGCGTCGGCCACCTCCGCAGCGGGCGCTTGGGCCAAAAGGCCCTACGATCTGCACGCCCCGCGATGGATGCTCGCGACTGGCTCGCAAATCAGCAGCTGAACAGGGAGGCGTGTGCCATGGGTGGTTCACCGTCGATTGCGCCGCTCTATCCGAACCCGCCCTGCGAGTACCGCCGCCCACGCATGGTCACTGTCCGTTGATCTACGTTGACTGGGCACCGCCCCCTGCGCGACCGGAGCCGTCCAGCACATCGTGCAAGCCGCGTTCGACAACTCCGGCCACTCGCTGGCGGGTGAACCCCTCGATCACGTCCAGAGCGGCGTCAATCCCGTCGCGCGCGGGCGGGCGTAAGCCGGAGCGGCGGCCCGCACCGGCGTGAACTTCATCGCCCACGTCCATGTCGCGCTCGCCGCGACCGGCTCCCGCCCTGACGACGCCGACGTTGCCTTCGGCGCGGCCCTGCCTGACCTGGCGTCAATGGCCGGGCTTCGCATCGACCGGTCCGCGTTGCCGGAGGCGGTGCGAGAAGGCGTGGCGCTCCATCACCGGACCGACGCAGCGTTCCACTCGCTCCCCGAGTTCACGACAGGCATGCGGCAGCTCCGCGAGCTGTTGAAGGCTCGAGGGCTGGCGGTCGGTCCCTCGCGGGCCGTCGGCCACGCGGGGTGGGAGCTGCTCCTCGATGGCTGCCTATTGGATCGCTCTGGAATCGAGGAGCACTTCGCTCGCGTGCTGGAGCATGCTCCCGACGTGGCCGGGTCGGTCTCGCCCGCCGACCCGGACCGGTGGCGAGGGCTGGTCCGCGACATGCGATCAGACCGGTGGTGGCTCGGCTACCGCGACACGGAGCTCGTTGCCCGTCGCCTGCAGCGACTGCTGCGGGCTCGGCGCCACCTCTCGTTCGACGTGGAGCAGATCCCGCTCGTCGCCGACGCGCTGGCGACGGCCAAACCGGGCGTGGACTTCGCCGCGGACCGCGTCATGCCTGCTGTGATCGCCATGCTGGCGCCGGACTATCGAGGTGGTTGAGGCGATCGCCTCGCGCGCCTGCCGTGCTCGGGCGCGCCAGCGCAGCGCAGCTTTCCCGCTTCCTCTCCGGCTAGTTGCCGTAGTAGGCAGCGACGGCCTTGAACGACTCTTTTGGCTCCCAGGTCATGTCCGGGTAGGTCGTTCCATGGCTCGCCTCGTAGGTCTTCACCAGGCTGAGTGCCGACATGTCGAGGTCGTACTGGGCATTCTCGCTGTAGGGCGCTATGGGGTCGACGAAAGTGCAGACGAAGGCGCCATCGACGCCAGCAGCGTCGAGGACGGCGAGGGTCTCGGCGATCTCTCTGGCCTGCATCGCCTCGTCTCGGACATGGGACCCCTTCTTCAGCCGAGGACGGACGAACCTGCCCACGACACGGAGCTGGTGCAAGAATTGCGACCTGCTGTCCACGATGCCGAAGCCAAGGCTTCCAGAACCCTCCGCACCCTGGTAGGAGCGCATGCCGAACTCGGTGACGACAACGGGCTTCCCGAACACGAAGAACGGCTTGAGCAGCTCGACGTACCGATCCTTAATGCGTGCGTCTCGGTAGTGGTCCACGCCGACGATGTCAAAGAGGCTCCAGTCCACCTGCTCGAACGGCAGCGAGGCATACGTCACCTGCCCGTGGAACGCCTTTCTCGCCGCATCGTTCGCCCGAGCCAGAAACGCCTTTAGCGGTTCGATGTAGTTGCCCGCCTCCACGTCGCGGAACAGGTTGGCGACTCGCTTGGTGATCGTTCTGCCGGGCACGATGCCCCTCACGAAGAGCGTCGCCTCAGAGGCCACGCTGAACACGAGTCGTTCCGGCCAGCGTTGCCGCAGCCGTTCTGCCGCGGTGGCGGCTTCCGCGAGGTAGGCGAGCGTCCGTTCTTGGCTCTTGTTCCACAGCTCTGGCGACAGCCACACTTCAAGGCCTTGCTCGAGGGCATCCTGAGCAGCCCTCATGAGCCGTCCGATGTCTCGGCCACAGATCCGAACCGCGTTGCAGTGCAGGTCGTGCTTGATGATCTCTAACTCGCGGTGCACAACGTATGGATCGAAGACGGGACGCCAGTTCGTCCCGAGGACTCGCCCGACGTCGTAGCTCACCCCTCTTCGGTTCACTCAACAGCTCCGGATCATGGTGTTCCCGATGACGCATCAAAGAAGGCGCGTAGCTCCGCCGCGACGAGTTCTGGTTTCCCCCCATTGTCCGCTGCGGTATGACCGACTCCTGGAAGCGTGACTCGGCAGGCGTGGGGCAGTACGACGCTGAGCCCGTCCAAGGCAGCGGTGAGGTTCCGGGCACTCTTCGCGCCACCGAGCAGGAGCAGCTCGCAGGGCAGCTCAGCAAACCGCTCCAGAGGACCCGCTGCGTCCATGACAGTGCGCGCGTCGTAGTGCATCGTGGGGATGAGGTCGCGGGGAGACACCATCCCGGGTGGCACGGGCTTGCCATCGGTCTTCTGGATGACTCGGTTGATTTCCCGGACGAGCACAAACCGAGGTACACAGCGGAGCGCAGTCCGGTCGGCGGTGCCCTTCATGATGGTGACCAGTGCCGCTGCAAGCTGACCTGCTTTGAGTTCGCGCTCGTAGCGGGGTACCCACAATGTCTGCGATACGCCATCGAACGACAGCGGTGGTTCGTACAGCGCGAGTTTGGTGATTCCCGAAAGTGATCTGGCTGCCTCTATCGCGACGACTGCGCCGACGCTCAATCCGAACACGTTGTGGGCGTCTGTCTTTTGGAGGAGCACATCGAGGTCTTCAATCTCGGTGTGGAGACCGTGACCCTCGCTGTACGGCCCACTCAAGCCGCGACCGCGCCGGTCGGGGACATAGACGGTGAAGCGGTCACTCAGCGCAGTGGCCAGCTTCACCAGGTTCTGCGATGCCTGCCCTCCGCCGTGCACAAGAACAGCCCCGGGACCGTCACCAAGTCGTCGGTACGCGATCGTCGTGCCGTCCCTCGAAGTGACCGTACCCGTTGCCTGTGCCGCTGGCGGCGTGATGCTCATGAGTCTCGTTTCGTCGGTTCGATCACGGACTTCAACGAACCTCGTCACCCACAGCATGGCTCTGTGGTGGTGACACCGGCGAACACCGGACCGCGCCGGAGCCGGCGGACAGTATCTTTCTGGCTAACCGAGGCGGGGTTGGCGTTCACGATCGCGTGGGACAAGCCCGCCGGGTTCGTCGGTCGCGAGGCGCTACTCGAGGCCAAGACACAGGGTGCCCCGTGCAACCGGGTCGTGAGCATCGTCGTCGACGATCCCGAGGTCGACCTGCACGGCAGTGAGCCGGTGCTTCTCGGCGGCCAGTTGGTCGGCCATGTGCGTGCCGCTGCGTTCGGTCACACTGGGTGGACTTGTGGGGCTCGCCCAGGTCACCCACCAGGACGGCCTCACCGGGGACTGGTTGAAGAACGGCGCCTTCACCGTGTGGACGCCGTTTGGCCGGTGCCGACCCGCCTGCAGATCGCACCGCCGTACGATCCGCAGGGACTGCGCATCCTCGAGGGGCACTGATGGCCGACACCCGATTCCCGCACCTGTTCGCGCCGCTGCGCATCGGGCCGGTCGTGGCCCGCAACCGCATCGTGTCGTCCGGCCACGACACCGTAATGGCCGTCGACGGCAAGGTGACCGACCAACTCGTGGCGTACCAGGCGGCGCGTGCGCGGGGCGGCGTCGGTCTCATCGTGGTGCAGGTGGCCGGGGTGCACCCGTCGGCGCGCTACACCAGTCACGTCCTCATGGCCGACGACGACTCGTGCATCCCGGGTCTCACGCGTCTCGCCGAGACGGTCCACGAGCATGGCGCGCTCGTCTTCCAGCAGCTGTTCCACGACGGCCGCGAGCTCATGGAGTCCGAGGACGGCACGCTGCCGGTGGCGCTGGCGCCGTCGGCCGTGCCGAACGAGCGCTTCCACGTCATGCCCCGAGCTATGCCGGTCGCCCTGGTCCGCGAGATGGTGACCTGCTATGGCGCGTCCGCGGACCGGCTGCGACAGGCGGGCTTCGACGGCGTCGAGGTGGTCGCCTCGCACGGCTACCTCCCCGCGCAGTTCCTCAACCCGCGGACCAACTTACGCACCGACGAGTACGGCGGTGACCTCGACGGCCGACTCCGGTTCCTCCGCGAGGTGCTGACCGCCGTGCGGAAGGGAATCGGCTCGGACCTGGCCGTCGGGCTGCGCATTTCAGTCGGCGAGGAGTCCGCCGAAGGGCTTACTCGCGACGAAGTGCTCGATGCGCTCGGCCGGCTCGACACCGACGGGTCGCTCGACTACGTGTCGGTCGTCGCCGGGACGTCGGCGACCCTGTCGGGCTCCGACCACATCGTGCCGCCCATGACGCGGCCGGTCGGCTACACCGCACCGTTGGCAGCCCGTGCTAAGGCGGTCGTCTCGGTGCCAGTGATGGTGGCCGGGCGCATCAACCAGCCGCAGGACGCCGAGCTGATCCTCGCGCGCGGCGATGCCGATGCCACGGTCATGACCCGGGCGCTCATCTGCGACCCCGAGATGCCGGTCAAGGCCGACGCCGGCCGACTCGACGAGATCCGTGCATGCATCGGCTGCAACCAGGCGTGCATCGGCCATTTCCACGCGGGCTACCCGATATCGTGCATCCTCCATCCCGAGACCGGCCGCGAGCTGACATACGGCATCCGCGCCACGGCGACCTCGGCGAAGGACGTCGTCGTCGTGGGTGGCGGACCTGGTGGACTCAAGGCTGCGGCTGTCGCTGCCGAGCGGGGCCACCGTGTCACGCTGTTCGAGGCCGGTCGTCGGCTCGGGGGCCAGGTGCTGCTGGCGCAGGAGGTCCCGGGGCGGGCCGAGTTCGGGGGAGCTGTCACGAACCTGCAGGGCGAGGCCGAACGGGCCGGCGTGAAAGTGGTGCTCGGTACGGCGGTGGACGTGATCAACGAGCTCGCGCCGGACGTCGTCGTGGTCGCGACCGGCGCGCGGCCCAGGGTCCCGGACCTCGAGCTCCTCGACGACCCCGTCGTTCTCACGGCGTGGGAGGTCCTGCGCGGTGCGGAGCCGCCCCGGGGCCGGGTCGTCGTTGCCGACTGGCGGTCCGACTGGATAGGTCTGGGCGTCGCAACCCTGCTGGCGCAGCGCGGTCACCGGGTCACCCTCGGCGTCACCGGCTACCACGCCGGCCAGAGCCTGCAGCAGTACGTGCGCGACGACATGCTCGCCGAGGTCAGCCGACTTGGGATCCAGGTGCTGCCGCTGGTGCGTCTTTACGGCGCAGACCAGGACACCGTGTACTTCCAGGATGTCCTCACCGGAGAGCCAGTCGTGGTCGACGACGTCGCGTCGCTCGTTCTCGCTCAGGGGCACACGTCGGTCGACGACCTCCTGCGCTCCCTCGAGCTGCACGACACCATCGAGGTTCGCGGAGTCGGCGACTGTCTCGCCCCTCGCACCGTGGAGGAAGCCGTGCTCGACGGCCTCCGTGTCGCGACAGCACTGTGATGCGTGCCCTCGATTTGCCGGTCCCGTGGCTGACGGGACTTCAACGTCTCATTCGCGAGTCACCAGCGCACCTTTGTTGCGCCCGGCCTCAAGGCGCGGGAGCCGTCGTTCGACCGCGGTGAGCCGGGGCGAACGGCCCGGCGTACCTGGCGTGGCGGGCGCCCGCTACGGTGGAGCCAGGTTTCGCGACGACGGAGAGTTGCCGACGGGCGGTGCCGCGAGGACTCTCGAAGCGGAGGGAGGGCGCGTGCCAACAGCGAGAGTGACATTGAGGGAGGTTGCCGTCTTGGCCGGCGTGCACTCCGGCACGGCGTCCCGGGCGCTCAACGAGTCGACTCGCTCGCTCGTGAACGCCGACACCGTGCGTCGTGTTGCCGAAGCCGCAGCCACGCTCGGCTACCGACCGAACCACCTCGCCCGCAGCTTCAAGACCCAGCGGACGTTCTCCATCGGCGTGCTCATCCCCGATCTGAACAACCCTCTCTTCCCTCCCATAGTGCGGGGCATCGAGGACCGCCTCGCACTCGCCGGCTATATAGCGCTGCTCGGCAACACGGACAACGACGGCGAGCGCGAGCGGCGGATCTTCGCCGAGATGGAGGCGCGCCACGTCGACGGGCTCGTCCTCGCCACCGCTCGGCGGGACGACCCGACCCTCGTCGACGTCGCCCGGAACGGACCGCCGATCGTGCTCGTGAACCGCGTCGTTGAGGACCACGCTTTCTCCTCGGTCTCGGTCGACGACGGCGCCGGGATCCGCCTCGTCGTCGAGCACCTCCACTCGCTCGGCCACCGGCGCATCGCATACGTCGGCGGACCCCAGGAGCTCTCGACGGGCTTCGGTCGCTACAAGGGCTTCCAGGCCTCCATGCGCGCATCGGGTCTCGGGATCGACCGGAGGCTCGTGTCCTTGGCCTCGAGTTTCTCGATAGCCGAGGGCGACCGATGCGCGGCCGAGGTCCTGGCAACGCGCCCTCGCCCGACTGCGATCGTGGCGGCGAACGACATGCTCGCCCTAGGCTGCTACTCGGCCATCGAGGAGTGCGGCCTGCGCTGTCCTGACGACGTGTCACTAGTGGGCTTCAATGACATGCCCTTCGTCGACCGGCTCACACCGCCGCTCACGACCGTGCGCATCCCGCACGCCGAGATCGGGGCACAAGCGGCCGGGCTCATCCTGGAACG
>JBEKLQ010000073.1:0-20631 GCA_050010115.1 Acidimicrobiales bacterium
GGATCCAGACTGGGTGCCAGAAGTGTCGTAAACGGCACTTTTACAACACTCTGAGCACCCAGACGCGACCGGCCCCTGTGACGATGCGGTGTGGCGGCCTGGCCCGGTGGCCCGGGGGCCGACTCGGATCCAGACTGGGTGCCAGAAGTGTCGTAAACGGCACTTTTACAACACTCTGAGCACCCAGACGCGACCGGCCCCTGTGACGATGCGGTGTGGCGGCCTGGCCCGGTGGCCCGGTGGCCCGGTGGCCCGGTGGCCGAGTGGCCGAGTGGCCCGGTGGCCGAGTGGCCGAGTGGCAGGGTGGCCGAGTGGCCGAGTGGCAGGGTGGCCGCACGCCTCGAAGTCGAGCCGGCAGAGCCAGCACCCTCGACCGAGCGAGAACTACACAGACCGAGCGGCGGGCCGCACAGCCGGCGCGTCGTCGGTCACCGCCCCATCGGTGATCGTGATCGTGCGGGTCCGGATGGCTGGAATCCGCGGCCCTGGCAGGATCACGCCGGTCAGGTTGAGCGGGTCGGAAGCGGACAGGCGGACCACATGGCCCTCCGCCGGCGACCGAGCGATCGACCGAAGCTGGTCGTAGGCCTCCGGCAGAGCGAATTGCTCGCCGGTGAAGCCACTCACGAACCGGCCACCGCGGATGACGCCACGTGCTTCCAGCCGGCGCAGTGCCCACAGGACCTCTCGCCAACCGATCCCGATGAGCTCACGGACGACCAAGTCCCGGAACACGACTCCCCAGCGCAGCAACAACTGCCCTGCCATCGCCTCTGCGAGCTCGTCGACGTCGAACCCGATCGCCTCTGCAGCTGAGCGAGACGACGCAGCCCCAACCGACGGCACGCCGGCAACGGGGTCGAGCAGGGACCAGCGGCCCCCGGTGAGCGCGGGTCGCACCCTTGGCCGCGGTCGGCCCGGCCGTGGCAGCCCGCGGCCACCTGGCCGACCGCCGGCGGGCGCGCCCATGGCGCCTTGGGTGACGAAACTCGGAAGGCGCGCCCGGCTGCTGAGCAGCGCCCGAACAGCTTGGAACCCGTCGGCAGTGACGAGTCCGCGGGCGATCCCGTCCCAGAGCGCGTCCGCAACTTCGATGGGCATCCTGCCGGTGACGCTGCACAGGTCCGTGAGGAAAAGAGCCCCGCGCTCCCCCAAGGCGGCGATCACATCGGCCGGCGCCCCGACCTGGGGCATCTCGGGAGCCGCGCCCGCCCGGACGGCCGCAAGAAGCCAAGGGAGATCCTCCCGCCGGAACAACCCGAGCGGCGTCGCAGGCGACGGGGTGGCACCAGGGCGCTTGCCGGGGGCTCCGGACGGATCCGTGCCGGCCGGCGTTGGACTCAGTTCGCCGTTGCGCAACGCCAACCGCCCGAAACCCACCTCCCCTCTCCCACACAACTCATCCAACAGCGCAGCCTGGTACCCGGCGACCCGCGCGGGGAGGATCGAGGACTCCCATGCCTCCACCGCGGCCTCGGTCCCCTGCAACTGCTCGATCACCTCGGCCAGGCCACCGGCGCCAACCAGCCGGTAGCCGGGGCCGGCGTGCTGCCACGCCACGAGGAACCGCATCAACTGCTGCGCGGGGACCGCGTCGATCGACCGCCGCGACCGATCACGCATAGCGGCGTGAATCCTCATCACGAGGTGCCTGGCCGAGTACCGGTCCTTCGGGTCGTCGCCGACGTGGCACTGGAGGACGGAGCCTTCGGCTTCGAGCCGGGCGAGGGCGGTACGGATTTCCGCTACTCGGCCAAGCCCGATGCCAGCGCGCTCCGCCAGATCGTCAACGGTGAGCGGTTCGCTCACTTCCAGATGCCCGCGGACGGCGTCGACCAGCGTCCGCTCGGCAAGCTCAGCGCCGCCCGTCCCGCCCGCCTTCGACACACGTCGGGCGTCACCGGCCGCCGGGCTGTCGCCGGCAGATCGGGCATCGTCACCGGCCGCCGGGCTGTCGCCGGCAGATCGGGCATCGTCACCGGCCGCCGGGCTGTCGCCGGCAGATCGGGCATCGCCACCCGTCTCGGCCTCTCCGGCCGGGCGGTCGCCCAGCCGGCGCAAGCCGGGGATCAGCTCAGCCACCGCCGCCAGCCGCTCAATTGCGACCCATCGGACATCGCCCGGCGCACCGAGAGTGCCGGCGCCGGCGCCGGCAATCTCGCCAGCCGCCGGTCCGCCCCCTGGCAGCTGCACCGCCGCGGCCCGGCCGTCGGCCACGAGTCGCTCGAACCATGCCGTCCACTCCGGTTCGCGCTCGGCGATCACGACGGAGTCGAGCAACTCGTGCAACTCCTCGGCATCCCTGAGCTCGGCTCGGGCCTGCTGGGCGACTGCAGCCACGACCCCCGGGTCCAGCCAGCCGAGATCGGAAGCCGCCAGCGGCACGCCGCGCCGCAGCTGCACCGACCGGGCGCGACGCTCCTCCAAGGGGGCGTCGTCGAGAAAGGTGTACGGCCTCCCGTTCAGGATCTCCTCCGACAGGATGGAAGGTGCCACGCCGTCGACGCACCGGGTCTCGATGTCACCGGCGCGCAATGCCTCGAGGAACGTGATCAACCCTGCAAGATCGATCGCCTCGCTGCAGCAGTCGTCGAGGGTCTGGCGGACGATCGGATGATCCGGGATCTCGATGGGGCCGGCGACGTTCTCCTGGCAGGCCGCCAGCATCGGGAAGATCGCCGCCATGAGATCGTCGGCCTCCATCCGCTGGATGGCGGGCGGGAGGTGGCGGGTACCACGGAACCGCGGCGAGATGAGCGAACGCGAGAGGTTCCAACGCCACCGTGCCCCGAAGATCGGCGTCGGGAGCACCGCCTGGACGAGCGTCTCGCGGACCATCGCGGGTGAGAGGTAGTTCACGATGTCCGCCAACGGGAACGAGTTCTGTGGGCCGAGCGAGAGCACCACGGCGTCGTCACTGGCCGCCGCCTGCAACTCGAAGTCGAACGATCGACAAAAACGCTTCCGGAGCGCCAGGCCGAGACCTCGGTTGAGCCGCGCTCCCCGAGGTGAGTGCAGCACCAGTTGCATACCGCCGGTGTCGTCGAAGAAACGCTCCACGACCAACCGTCCAGCCGTCGGCAGGGCGCCGAGCTCGGTCTTGGCGGTGGCCAGGTACGCCACAATCTGCTCGGCAGACCGGGCATCGAGCCCCGCCGCCTCTTTCAGCCACTCGACGGCAGCCCCGACCGACTTTCCCAGCCAGTGCTCGATCTCCTCTCGCAAGAGCGAGACCGACTGCGACAGCTCATCGGTCCGTGCCGGCGCCTCACCGAGCCAGAACGGAACCGAGGGCGAGGCACCGTTCGCGTCGACGACGCGCACGGTGCCGGACTCGATACGGCGGATCCTCCACGTGTGGCTCCCGAGCAGGAAGACGTCGCCCGCCATGGACTCGATCGCCCAGTCCTCGTTGACCGTCCCGACGAACGTCTCCTCCGGTTCGAGCACCACCCGGTAGTCGGCCACTTCGGGGATGGCCCCACCCGATGTCGTGGCAGTGAGACGGGCACCCCGCCGGGGTCGGAGGACGCCGTTCACACCGTCGCGGTGCACATGCGCACCCCGGCGGCCGCGCCCGGTCACGACACCCGTGCTGACCAGCTCGACGACCTCGTCGAACGACGCCCGGTCCAGTGCCGAGTAGGGCGCCGCGCGGCACACGACCTCGTACAACGTGTCCTCGGCGATGCCGTCAGGTCCGGCGGCGGCGACCTCGGCGACGATCTGCTGGGCCAGGATGTCCAGCGGAGCAACGGGAAGACGGGTGACATCGAGCTCGCCGCGGCGGACCGCCGCGAACAGGGCGGCACACTCGACGAGCTCATCCCGGGTCAGCGGGTAGAGCCGGCCAACGGGCGTGCCTCCCACGTGGTGCTGGGCGCGACCCACACGCTGCAGCCAGGTGGCAATCGCCCGTGGCGAACCGAGTTGGCACACCAGCTCGACAGGCCCGACGTCGATCCCGAGCTCGAGCGAGGCGGTGGCGACGACAGCCTTCAAGTCGCCGGCTCGCAACCGGCTCTCCACCCTCAGCCGGCGCTCCATCGACAGGCTGCCGTGGTGGGCCTGAACGAGATCGTCGCCGACCAGCTCCCCGAGACGGTGCGCCACCCGCTCAGCCATCCGCCGGGTGTTGACGAAGACCAACGTCGTCCGCCGCTGCCGCACATGGTCGGCGATCTGCTCGAGCACGGCTGCGAGCTGCTCATGGGTGGACACCGCCCCGAGCTCGTCGTCCGGCAACTCGATGGCGATGTCGAGCGCGCGCCGGTGCCCTACGTCGACGATCTGGCACCGGGGGCTGCCATCGCGGTTCACACGATCGGCTCCCGCACCCACGAGCAACCGGGCGATCGTGGAGATCGGCCGCTGGGTGGCCGACAGCCCGATCCGGACCGGCACGCCGAGCTCCGGCGCGGCCGCGAGCGGAACTGCCGTGTCGGCGCCGATCGCCGGCGGTGCCTCGCCGACGTCAACCGCCGCCAACGTGGCCGGCTCCTGGGCGGCGTCTCGGACGCGGTGGACCCGCACCAACTCGTCCAGCCGCTCCAAACTGAGCGCCAGATGAGACCCTCGCTTGTCGCGCGCCAGCGCATGGATCTCGTCGACGATCACGGTCCGAACACTGGCGAGCAATTCGCGGCCACGTACGGACGTCAGCAGAAGGTACAGGGACTCCGGCGTCGTGACGACGATCTCGGGGCGGTCCCTGATCATGGCGGCCCGCTCGGACTGGGGGGTATCCCCGTTGCGCACGGCCACGCGCACATCCGGCACGGCGTAGCCGAGCTCCCGAGCCACTTCGGCGATCTCGGCCAGCGGCTGGACCAGGTTCTCCGCCACGTCCACCGTGAGCGCCCGGAGCGGCGAGACGTACACGACATCGGTGCCGCGCCGCCCCTCGCCCCACAGGGCCGCTCGATAACAACGGTCGATCGCCACAAGGAAGGCCGCCAGCGTCTTGCCGGACCCGGTCGGAGCCGCGATCAGCGTGTCACGTCCCGCCGCCACGGCCCGCCAGCCCTGGGCCTGCGCCTCGGTCGGTCCAGCCGGGTACTTCCTCAGAAACCACTCCGCCACTGCCGGATGGAACCCCGCGAGCGGGTCCGATCCGGCCGGAGTCACGAGTGCTCGGGGGGCAGTCACCACGGGCGATTGTATCCGAACGGGTGTTCGACCGTGACGGGGCGGGCGGGGTCGGTGAGCCACCGACCCCGCCTCCCGGGTGCACGATTCACCTACGCGCCAGTAACCTTGGGGTCATGACCATCAAGCGAGTCGGCGTGGTCGGTTCGGGCATCATGGGCGGGGGGATCACGGAGGTCGCCGCGCTGGCGGGGCATGAGGTGATCCTCCGATCCCGCGAGCTCGCAACCGCAGAAGGAACCCTTGCCCGCGTGGAGCGCTCCCTCGACAAGCGCGTCGACAAGGGCACACTCTCGCCGGAGGATCGCGTCGACACGGCAGCCCGGATCACCGTGACCTCCAACCTCCACGACCTCGCCGAGTGCGATCTCGTGATCGAGTCGGTCGTGGAGGACCTCGCCACCAAGCGGCACGTCTTCTCCGAGCTCGACCGCATCTGCCGTGACCACACGATCCTGGCGACCAACACCTCCACGCTGCCGGTCGTCGAGATGGCGATGGAGACCGGCCGGCCCGAGAAGGTCTGTGGCATCCACTTCTTCAACCCCGCTCCCCTGATGGCTCTCATCGAGATCGTCCGGCCCATCACGGCCGACGACGAGACGGTGCAGGAGGCCAAGGCCTTCGCCGAGTCGTGCGGGAAGACAGCGGTCATGGTGAAGGACCAAGCGGGTTTCATAGTCAACGCACTGCTCTTTCCCTACCTGAACAACGCCGTCCGGCTGCTCGAGCAAGGCGTTGCCTCGCTGGAGGACATCGACGAAGCAATGAAGGGCGGCTGCGGTTTCCCGATGGGGCCGTTCGCCTTGCTCGATCTGGTCGGGCTCGACACGTCGGTGGCGATCCTCGACGCCCTCTACGACGAGCACCGTGACCCGAACTATGCCGCCATGCCGAGGCTCCGCCGGATGGTCGCAGCGGAGAGGCTGGGGAGGAAGACGGGGGAGGGTTTCTACTCGTACTCCCGGTCGTAGGCTGGAGCTGTCATGGCCGACAAGCCCTGGGTGATGCGCACGTATTCGGGGCACTCGTCGGCCTCCGCTTCGAACGAGCTGTACCAGCTCAACCTCGCCAAGGGCCAGACCGGCCTCTCGATCGCCTTCGACCTCCCGACGCAGATCGGCTACGACCCCGACGCCCCCGAAGCGGCCGGCGAGGTCGGCAAGGTCGGCGTGCCCGTGGCGCATCTCGGTCACATGGCCCAGTTGCTCGACGGCATCCCGGTGGGCGAGATGAACACGTCGATGACCATCAATGCCACCGCCCCGTGGCTGCTCGGCTGCTACATCGCCAACGCTGAGAACCGGGGGGTCGATCCGGCGACGCTGTCGGGCACGACGCAAAACGATCTCGTCAAGGAGTACCTCTCCCGCGGCACATACATCTTCCCGCCGGCCGAGAGCCTGCGGTGCACCGTCGACCTCATCACCTACACGGTGCACCACGTGCCGAAGTGGAACCCGATCAACGTCTGCAGCTACCACCTGCAGGAAGCCGGGGCGACGCCGGTTCAGGAAGTGGCATTCGCACTGTCAACCGCCATCGCCGTCCTGGACGCCGTGCGCGCATCAGGTCAGGTCCGGCGGGAGGAGATGCCCGAGGTGGTCGGGCGGATCAGTTTCTTCGTGAATTCGGGCCTGCGGTTCGTCGAGGAGACCTGCAAGATGCGGGCCTTCTCCCGCTTGTGGGACCAGATATGTCGACGGCGCTACGGCGTCGAGGACCCGAAGCTCCGCCGCCTGCGCTACGGCGTCCAGGTGAATTCGCTCGGCCTCACGGAGCAACAGCCGGAGAACAACATCCAGCGGATCGTGTTGGAGATGCTCGGCGTCACGCTGTCCCGGAATGCCCGGGCTCGGGCGATCCAGCTTCCCGCCTGGAACGAGGCATTGGGTTTGCCTCGCCCCTCCGACCAGCAGTGGTCGCTCCGCATGCAACAGGTGCTGGCGTTCGAGACCGACCTGCTCGAGTACGACGACGTGCTGGACGGCTCCAAGGTGATCGAAGCCAAGACATCGGAGATCGCCGAGGCTGCGTGGGCGGAGCTGAACGAGGTGCTGGAACTTGGAGGGGCGTTCGCCGCCATCGAGGAGCTCAAGTCCCGGCTGGTGGCCTCGCAGGCCGAGCGCCTTCGCCGCATCGAGTCGGGTGAGCAGAAGGTCGTCGGCGTCAACTGCTTCACCGAGACCGAGCAGTCACCTCTGTACGAGTCGACCGATCCCTCCGCCGCCACCCTCACCGTCGACCCCGCCGTCGAGGCTGAGCTCCGCTCAGATGTGGTCCGGTGGCGGTCGGAGCGCTCCGCTTCGGCTGTCCGCTCGGCGCTGGACGAGTTGCGACGGGTGGCCGAGTCGGGGGAGAACCTCATGCCGGCGACGATCGCGCTCGCCCACGCCGGAGGCACGACTGGCGAGTGGGCCGGCGCATTGCGGGAGCTGTTCGGCGAATTCCGGGCGCCCACCGGCGTCTCGGGCGGGGTCGGGCACCGCGGCCTCGAACTGCGGGCCGCCGCTGAGGCCGTGCGGGACATGCCGGGCGGCCCTCCCCGCCTGTTGGTCGCGAAACCCGGCCTCGACGGCCACTCCAACGGTGCCGAGCAGATAGCGGTTGCGGCGAGAGATGCCGGTTTTGAGGTGGTGTACGACGGGATCCGCTTGACGCCTGCGCAGATCGCCTCGGCCGCCTTGGACGAGGACGTGGATGTCGTCGGGATCTCGATCCTGTCCGGGAGCCATCTCGAGCTCGTGCCGGAGATCTTGGCGCAGCTGCGCTCCCGCGGCGTGGACGTCCCTGTCGTCGTCGGCGGGATCATCCCCGAGCAGGACCAGGCGAAGCTCCTCGAAGCTGGTGCGGCTGCCGTGTACACGCCGAAGGACTACGTGCTCGGCAAGATCCTCATCGACCTGGCACGCTTGGCCGCGACGTACCGGGCGGGCTGATTCACGGCCCGGTCACGTTCACATCGTGACGGCTAAGGCCGGTCGGCTAAGGCCAGCATCGACCAACTACCCGTGCTCGGCGTGTTCCGACCAGGGCCGGTCCCTACGAAGCGCCACGGGCTTGGACCACCAACGCCCGGACATGCGCCACACGTACTCCGGTACGCCCGCTGCGCGACCGGATCCGGGTCGACCGGCACGGTGCCTCGGCCAGCACACCTCGACCGCCGCAGCAATGGCGGCGACGATGTCGGGCGGCGCAGACAACGCGCCCTGTGCCACCGGCTGCGGAGGACCAACCGAGGCGGCGCCGGCGGCGCCGACCGGACCGCCGGCGCCACTGTGCTCTGAGCTCACAGCGGGATGTTGCCGTGCTTGCGGTGCGGCAGCTCCTCACGCTTCGACGCCAGCAAGTCAAGGCTCCGCACGATCACGCGGCGCGTGTCTGCCGGGTCGATCACGTCGTCGACGTAGCCCCGCTCGGCAGCGACGTACGGGTTGGCATACCGCTCCGTGTACTCGTCGACCAGCTCCGCCCGGCGACCGACAGGGTCAGCGGAGTCGGCGAGCTCGCGCCGGTACACGATCTCGACGGCTCCCTGCGGCCCCATGACCGCCAGCTCAGCCGAAGGCCAGGCGAAGGCGAAGTCGGTACCGATCGATTTGGAGTCCATGACGACGTAGGCGCCGCCGTAGGCCTTCCGCGTGATGACCTGGATGCGGGGCACGGTCGACTCGCAGTAGGCGTAGAGCAACTTGGCGCCGTGGCGGATGATCCCGCCGTACTCCTGGTCGGTCCCAGGCATAAAACCGGGCACATCCACAAACGTGACCAACGGCAAGTTGAAGGCGTCGCACGTCCGCACAAAACGCGCCCCCTTCTCCGACGAGTCGATGTCGAGCACGCCCGCCAGCACGGCCGGCTGATTGCCGACTATGCCGACGGCTCGCCCGCCGATCCTGGCGAAGCCGCACGTCAGGCTCATCGCCCAGTGCGGGAAGTACTCCATATAGTCGCCGTCGTCGACGATCGCTTGGATGACCGTGCGCATGTCGTAGGGCTGGTTCGAGCTCGGGGGCACGATGTCGCGCAGCTCGGGCACCTGGGCCTCGGCGTCGTCGGGACGCTCCGTCGACGGGGGCATCTCGAGGTTGTTCGACGGCAGGAACGACAGCAGGTAGCGCACGTCGTCCAGGCACGCCTTCTCGTCGGCGGCGACGAAGGTGGCGACTCCCGAGCGGGTGGCGTGGCTCATGGCACCGCCGAGCTGCTCGAGGGTCACCTCCTCGCCCGTGACCGTCTTCACGACGTCGGGACCGGTGATGAACATGTGGCTCGTCTCGTGCACCATGAAGATGAAGTCCGTCATGGCGGGCGAGTACACGGCCCCGCCGGCACACGGTCCGAGGATCACGCTGATCTGTGGCACCACGCCGGATGCGCGCACGTTGCGGTAGAAGATGCCACCGTAGGCGTGCAGCGAGACAACACCCTCCTGGATGCGAGCGCCACCGCCGTCGTTCAACCCGATGACGGGCACGCCCACGTCGACCGCCAGGTCCATGAGCTTGTGGATCTTCTCGGCATGCGCCTCGCCGAGCGCTCCGCCGAACACCGTGAAGTCCTGGCTGTAGATGCAGACCCGGCGCCCGTCGATCGTGCCGAAGCCAGTGATCACCCCGTCGGTGTACGGCCTGCTGCGCTCCAGCCCCATTCCGTGCGACCGGTGCCGCACCAGCAGGTCGAGCTCCTGGAACGACCCGTCGTCGAGTAGGTACTCGAGGCGCTCGCGCGCCAGCATCTTCCCCTTCGACCGGTGGTTCTGGACCGACCGCTCACTGCCTGGCTGGCGGGCGTGTGCCTTCTCCTCTTCGAGGGCGCGCAGGCGGGCGGCCATGGAGTGATCATGCAGATCGAGAACGTGCTCGGTCTCGGCGGCTTCGTCGGCGATCTCCTCGGTGTCCACGAGCGGCGCCTCGGCGTCCGGCTTGGTGTCGGGCATGTCCCGAAGGCTACCGGTGGCCGGGCTCTGCCACATCGACTCTTTTGGGGGCTTCCACCGGCGATTTCGTGGCAGGCGTACGCGAATCGAGGCCCGACGTCCTTTATCACTACATGACGGGGAACCAGTCGGTCATGGCGATCGTCAGAGCAGGATGAGAAGGTCGAGATGGTCGAGGCAGGGACAGGGGCAACTCACAGGCGGTCAGGCTTCGGTGGCGCCGCGGTCGCCGGCGGCCTCGCCTTGGCTGTGACGCTCGCCGGCTGCGGCCACGTCGCCGGCGCCCGGCCGACCGATCCGAGACCTCGGACGTCCCAGTCGGTGTCGCCGAAGACGCCGGCCTCGCTCACGACCACTTCGGTGAGCAACCAGGTCCTGGCCGAGCGCGACGCCCGCTACCTGCTCTCGCTCCTCACCAAGCTCCCGCCTGGGGCGTCGCCGCTGTCGGCGAAGGCGCCCCCCGGAACGCCGGCGCTGTTGCGGACCCCGGTGCTCAGGCCGATGACTCCCTACCTCGCTACGGACACCCGCTTCACGATCGTGCCCGGCACCCCGGCGGCCATCCTCGCCTGGTTCGCGGCGCACAGGCCGGCGCGGTCGACGAACGCGCTGTCGGGCAGCACCGGCGGCCCCGGCGCCCTGGCAGTAGAGCAGGGCTTCCAGTGGCCGGCGACCGCCGTCTTGGACCAGCGGGGCATGCTCCTCAGCGCCGAGGCGTTCGGACACGGCACGATCCTCGTCCGGGTCGACACGGGAGTCGTCTACACGCCGAACCGCCCGACGGCTGAACAGGTACCCGCCGGCGTCGACCGCGTGGTGCTGACGGTCACGCCGCCGACGGGCCCGGTGCGGGTCTTCGTCGTGACGAAGTCCTCGTCGATCACAGCGCTCGAGTCGGCGCTGGCTGCGCTCGCTCGGCCCGACTTCACGGTCCAGCCCGGCGGGCCGTGCTTGTGCGGAGCCGGCGTGAACGAGAAGTTCGTGGCTGAGTTCTTCCTCGCCGGCCACGCTGCTCCAGCCGTCACCGTGTCCGACTCGCCGTATTTCGCCATCATGGGCGTCGGCAACGTGGGTTTCGAGGCTGGGACGACAACTGAGCCGGTGCTGGAGGACTGGTCCTGGAGCCTCGCCAAGGTCGTCGAGCACATCACCGGTGTTCACTTCGACGGCGTGCCGCCGACCCCAACGGCGCCCAAGGTGCAGGACTCGCCGGCCGTCGCCCACTCACCGGCGGGAATCTCGGCCGGATGACCCGCCGTGGTCACCTGAAGTAGGCAAATAGCCGAGTTGCAGTGACCACGACCCTCCAGCTTCGTGGCCTACGCACCGCTGTCACGCTTATTCGGCACAGTTCAGAGTTGGCGTGACAACGATGCCGGCGCCGGCCCTGGCTTACGCCTCGCTGTCACGCTTATTCGGCACAGTTCAGAGTTTGCGTGACAACGGCTCCAGCCCGGCCACCCCTACTCCTGCACGAGCTCGATCAGGGCTCCAAAGGCGCTCTTCGGGTGGACAAACGCCACGGTGGTCCCGCGTGAGCCAGCCCGGGGCACGGCGTCGATCGTCGTCGCGCCTGCGGCCTTCATCGACGCCAGCGCAGCCGCGCAGTCGGTCACCCGGTACCCGACGTGGTGGATGCCTTCACCTCGCTTCTCGAGGTACTTCGCCACCGGAGAGTCCTCCCGGGTCGGCGTGAGCAGCTGCACGTAGGAGTCCGCCACCTTCAACAACGCTTCCTCGACGCCATCGGACTCGATGACCTCCCGGTGGGCGACGGTGGCGCCGAGCGTCTCGGCGTACCAGGCCACGGCGGCGTCGAGATCCCGCACGGCGATGGCGACGTGGTCGATCTCCGTCAGCTCGAAACCTCTGGGCTCGCTCATGCCCCCAACCTCCGGAACATCGTGATCCTGTCCTCCCCGACCTTGTCCCGCAGCTCCGGGTCGGCGATGCCGAGCCCCTCCGTGGGCGCCAGGCACAGCACACCGATCTTGCCTTCGTGCAAGTTGTAGTGAACCTGTGACGCTGCCTCGCCGACGGCGTCGAGCGGGTAGGTCGCCGACAACATCGGCTGGATCTTGCCGAGGCGGATCAACCGGTTGGCCTCCCACGCCTCCCGGTAGTTGGCGAAGTGTGAGGCTTTGATGGTCTTGAGCTTCATCCAGAGGTGCCGGTTGTCGTACTCGATCATGTATCCCGACGTCGCCGCGCAGGTCACGATCATGCCGCCACGTTTTGCCACGAAGACCGAGGCTCCCATCGTCTGGCGTCCCGGGTGCTCGAACACGATGTCGGGGTCTTCGCCGACGAGCGAGCGGATGTCCTTGCCCAGACGCCGCCACTCCGTCTCGTCCTGGGTGTGCTCGTCGGCCCAGAACCGGTAGTCCTTGGCCGCGCGGTCGATCACGGCCTCACACCCAAGCGCCTCGAGCAGCTTGGCCTTCGACGCGGAGCTGACCACCCCGACGGGGATGCCGCCACCGTTCAGCACGTACTGGGTGGCGTAGCCGCCGAGCCCGCCGGTGGCGCCCCACACGAGCACGACGTCGCCCTGTTTCATGTTGGCGCCGTTGTGCGACACCAGCATCCGGTAGGACGTCGAGTTGCACAGGGCGTTGACGGCGGACTCCTCCCAGCTCAAGTGCTCGGGCTTCGGCATGAGCTGGTTGGCCCTCACTATGGTCAGGTCGGCGAGCCCCCCGAAGTTGCTCTCGAAACCCCAGATCCGCTGATTTGACGCCTGCATCGCATCATCGTGAGCCAAGGGATCCTGAGCGTCGACGTAGTTGCAGTGGACGACGACTCGGTCCCCCGGCTTCCAGTCACGAACCGCCGACCCGGTGCGCAGCACGACACCCGAGGCATCCGAGCCGACGACGTGATAGGGCAGGTCGTGGCGCTTGCCCCACTCGCTCTCCCGCCCCAACCTCTCGAGAAACCCGAACGTCGGCAACGGCTCGAATATCGACGTCCAGACCGTGTTGAAGTTGATGGAGCTGGCCATCACGGCGATGTAGCACTCGTCAGGAGCGAGCTCGGGCACCGGTACGTCCCCGACGTGCAGTGATTTGCGGGGGTCTTTCTCGTTCGAGGCGAGGCCGGCGAACATATGCGCCTCGTCTTTGCGGACGAACGCCGCCCGGTAGGACTCGGGAAGGGGCATGGCGCCGAGGTCCGAGCCGGGGGCGCCGGCGAGGATCGCGTCACGGAACGCTTGCATGGCGGGAGGCTACTACGGGGTAACCAAGGGTCCCAAGGTGCCGCTGGTGGCGGCGCGGCGGTAGGCTCGCTAACGGTTTGGGTGGCCTTGGGCGAATGCCCCGGGCTGCTGTTGGAATGACAATCACCCTGGAGGGTCAGATGCCCGGATCCGTCATCGTCGCTGGTGCCCGCACCCCGATCGGCAAGCTCGCGGGAGCCTTCGCGGGGTTCAGTGGGATGGAATTGGGGGGTTTCGCGATAGAAGCAGCCCTCGCGCGAGCGGGCATCGGCGGCTCCGAGGTCGACTATGTCTTCATGGGCCAGGTGCTGCAGGCCGGCCAGGGGCAGATCACCGCTCGCCAGGCGGCGGTCAAGGGCGGCATCCCCATGACCGTTCCGGCCACGACGATCAACAAGGTGTGCCTCTCCGGCCTCAGTGCGCTGCACCTCGCCGACCAGGCGATCCAGGCGGGTGAGGCCGACATCGTCATCGCCGGTGGCATGGAGTCGATGACGGCGGCGCCGTACCTGCTGCCGGGGGCGCGGGCGGGCTACCGAGCGGGGGACCAGAAGGTCGTCGACTCGATGATGTACGACGGCTTGTTCTGCGCCTTCGACCAGATCGCCATGGGTGCCGGGACCGAGCGCTACAGCCGTGCGGCGGAGATCTCCCGGGAACGCCAGGATGCCTTCGCCGCCACGTCCCACGAGCGTGCGGCCGCCGCCATCAAGGAGGGGCGCTTTGCGGACGAGATCGTCGCCGTGAAGGTGCCGCAGCGCAAGGGTGACCCGGTCGTCATCGAGGTGGACGAAGGCGTGCGGCCCGAGACCACGGTCGAGTCGCTGGGCAAGCTGCGGCCGGCGTTCGACAACGAGGGCACGATCACGGCAGGAAACGCCAGCCAGATCTCCGACGGCGGCGCTGCGCTCGTCGTCATGTCCCGGGCACGGGCGGAGGCGCTCGGAGTGACCCCCCTCGGTGAGATCGTCGGCTACGGGCAGGTCGCCGGGCCGGACGCCTCGCTGCTGACGCAGCCATCGCGGGCGATCCTCCAGGCGCTCGAGCACGCAGAACTGTCGCTCGGTGACGTCGACCTGTTCGAGATCAACGAGGCGTTCGCCGCCGTGGGCGTCGCCTCGATGGACGACCTCGGAATCTCGGCTGACGTGGCGAACGTCAACGGTGGGGCGATCGCCCTCGGCCACCCGATCGGGATGTCTGGTGCCCGGCTGGCCTTGACCGTGCTGCACGAGCTGCGCCGGCGTGGCGGCGGCCTTGCCGCCGTGGCACTGTGCGGAGGCGGTGGCCAAGGGGACGCCGCCCTCCTGCGCTCCTTGGCGTAGCCGCCCGGGCGATTCGCCCCGCGTCCTGAGTCGCTTGGCGCGCCTGACCCCTGAAACCTTTAGGCGCGCGGCGAAACTGTCGTCAGGGAACACCTTTCCGGCGCGGGTCGCCGGCTCAGTGACTCATCTCGCGCCGGCCGACCAGCGCCCTCCCGAGCGTGAGCTCGTCGGCGTATTCGAGATCGCCGCCGACCGGAAGGCCGCTGGCGATCCGCGTGACCTTCACACCGAGGGGGCTGAGTAGCCGGGCAAGGTACATGGCCGTCGCCTCGCCTTCGAGATTGGGGTTCGTGCACAAGATGACTTCGGCGATCCCTTCCGGACCGAGCCGCCCCAGCAGATCCCGCACGCGGAGTTGATCCGGACCGATGCCTTCGATCGGGTTGAGGGCACCGCCGAGCACGTGGTAGGTCCCGTGAAACTCCCTCGTCCGCTCGACGGCCACGATGTCGCGGGGGTCCTCGACGACGCAGACGATCGACGAGTCACGTCGTGTGTCGCTGCAGATCCGGCACAGGGTGCCCTCGCCGACGTTGAAGCAACGCTCGCAGAGCCGGATCCGGTCCTTGACCTCCGCGATCGTCGCCGAGAGGCGGAGCGCCTCCTCCTTCGGGACCTCGAGCAGGTGGAAGGCGATCCGCTGGGCGGACTTGGGTCCGATTCCCGGTAGCCGGCCGAGCTCGTCGACGAGCTCCTGGATGGGACCTGCGAACATCGCCGGTCAGGACCCTTCGCCGGCCTCGTCGCCAGTCTCCGCGTCGCTGCTGCTGTGCCCGCCCTCAGCCGTGTCGATGTCGATCGGCTCGCCCTCAGCGCCGGCTGGTGGCCAGCCGCTGTTACCGAGCCCACCGAGCGCCCCGCTCAGCACGCCACCGAGCGCACCCCCGAGGCCGGCAATGAGATCTTCAGGGTTGGTGAAGCTCCCGAAGTCCGGGAGGCCCAGGCCACCGAGCATCGGGAGCTTGCCGAGGCTCCCCAGCAAGGCCGAGAGATCGACCTCAGCGGCCTCGCCCGCCAGCTCGCTTTGCAAGTCGACGACCTGTTCGAGCACGTCGCGCAAGGCGGCAAGCACGGCGTCTTCGAGCATCGCGACATCTCGCGGATCGACGAGCGACGGGTCGATGTGTATCGACAACGGCTCGAAACCCCCACTCACGGCGATCACCACCGCACCCCCGGCCGCTGATCCCTCGAGCACAGCCAACTGCGCCTCCTCGGCGGACAACTCGAGCTGCTCGGCAGCGACCTCCACCCGCTCCAGCAGCTCACCGAGGTCGAGCTCGGCCGCACCCTCCTCATCCGGTTCCGCGCTCTCGGAGACCGACACCTCGCGTGGACCCTCGTTCTCGATATCTGGCATCAAGTGACCTCCTCTGCTCCCGGGAACTCTTCAAGCAGGCGGTTCTCCGCCCATGAACGTGAGTCGTGATGCCCGGCTTCGGATCCCGGCTCCAGATCGTCGAGATCCACATCCTCGCCATCCGGGTCCTCGAGCTGAGCAGCCGCCGGTGCCGCGGTGCTGGGCGGCGCGGCCGCGGCCTTGGCGGCCGCCGCTCTTGCAGCCTGACGGCTCGGCGCCGGCTCCACGTCCGGCGACGCCGGGGATGCCTCGCCGGCCGGACGACCTTCCGGAGCCGACGGGTCGGGCGGGTCGGCGTTCGGGGAACCGAGATCGGTTTCGGTGACGAGACGGAGGCCGATCGTGGTACTGAAGTGGCTGCTGAGCGCCTCCGCGACTTCCTTGACCAGCGGGTCCGCGTGTTCGACGTGAGCCGCGTTCGGCAGGGCGAACACGGCGTCGCCCTGCTCCACGGCCACGAAACGCCCTACGGCATACACCGCTCTCGCCCTCGGACGGAGCTTGTGTAGGACGTGGTCACCCCAGGCGGTCACCAGGTCATCCCGGCTTGGTACAGCCACCGACGTTGGCGCTGGGGTGCCAACTCCGATCGTGGACTGAGCCGGGGCCGGGGATGGCGTTGCGGGCGACGTCGATGGCGCTGGACTCGCCGGCGGCGTGGCGGCGACCGGCTCGGCCGCTGAAGGCTCGATGGCTGGGGCGGCGGCGGCGCTTGCTGGGGCGGCGGCCGGCTTCGGCAAGTACGCGCCGAGAGCGGGCGAGCTGGGACCAGGGCCTCGGCTCGGGCCGGCAGGTGGCGGCTCCAGTGGTCCCGACGCCGCCTGTGGCGACTCCGCGCGCACGGCGGACGTCGGCGGCGCTGGACGGGGAGCTGCAGCTGGGGCGGAAGACGCCACCGCTCTGCCAGCTGCCAACTCCTGCAAGCGACGTTCCAGTCGCTCCAACCGCTCCAGCACGGCCGCGGGGCTGTCGTCAACGTCGGGATGAGTCAGGCGCACGAGAGCGACCTCGAACGTCGTTCGAGCGTCGAGCGCTTCTCGCATGTCGACAATCGCCGTCCCGACGAGTTCGAGCGCCCGCACACATCGCGCAGGACCGAGGGCGGGTGGACCGTCCGCTCCCGCAGCCGACGCCCAGGACGACAGGCGCGCCGAGTCAGGTGCGACAACCCCGAGAAACACATCCCTCAGCCCATCGACCAGCTCACTCGCCAAGCGGTTGGCGTCGAAGCCGGCAGCCATCGCTTCGGCAACGGTCCGCAGTGCGAGCGCTGAGTCCTGCTCGACCATCGCCCGCAACAGATCACGCACCCACCGATCGTCCTCCTCCACGACTCCGGCGGCCGCCACCTGGTCCAAGGCGGACAGCGCATCGCGAGCAGAGCCGTGACCTCGCCGCACCGCCGATTCGATACCTTCGTCTGGCACAGCGAGGTTGGCATCCTTGGCGACATCAGCCAGCAGTCCGGCGAGCACTTCCGGCTCCATCAGATGAAACTCGAAGTGCTGGGTGCGGCTCTTGATCGTCGGGAGCACTTTCTGAGGATCGGTCGTGGCCAGGACGAACACGACGTGATCGGGTGGCTCCTCGAGCGTCTTCAAGAGGGCGTTGGAGGCTGCCGTCGAGAGCATGTGGACCTCGTCGACGATGTAGACCTTCCACTTGCCCGGCGTCGCCAGTGACGCCCGTGCCACGAGATCGCGCATGGCATCGACCCCGTTGTTCGACGCGGCATCCAGCTCGTGGACGTCGAGCGATGCTCCGCGGGTGATCTCGACGCACGAACCGCAGACGCCGCAGGGCTCGCCGTCGTGCGGATCCGCGCAGTTCAGCGCTTTTGCCAGGATCCGGGCCGTTGAGGTCTTCCCCGTTCCGCGAGGGCCCGAGAACAGGTAGGCATGGCTGACGCGATCCTCGCGAGCAGCATTCCGCAACCCGAGGACGACATGGGACTGGCCCCGGACCTCGGAAAAGCGTTGTGGCCGGTAGCGCCGATAGAGCGATTGGAACTGGTCGGCCACGGCGCCGACATTAGGGCGGTGGCGCTCTCGCCGTGCGGGCGACGCCCGCCGCAAGCCTTCCCAGGAAACTCTCGGGAAATCAGAAGTGCCGCCCCAGCGCTCTCCCCGGCTCCTATCAACCTCCAAGGTCAGGATCTGAACATGGCTGTGCTGAGCCCCCCAACCCCGTTGAGCCTCGTCCGCAACCCCCGCCGGCGAGGGCCGACCCTGCCGCCGGCCGGCTCCATCGGTGCCCTCGTCAACCAACGAGCCCTGACGATGGGAGATAGGCCTGCATTCACCGACGTGCGCGACGGCCGGGCGGTCACGTGGCACGACGTGGCGATCGCGGCCCGGAAGCTCCGGAGTCGCTTCGGTCTCCGAAGCTCGGGACTCGGCGCGGCCGGGCTCCGGGTGGGGTTGGCAGTGACAGCGCCGGTGGGTGCCTGTGTGGAGTACCTGGCGGCGTTGGCGGCCGGGCTCCCGATCGCTGCCCTGGACCCGGCCAGCTCGGACGCCGAGCTCCTCTGGTCGACGGCGACCCTCGGCCTTACTCACTTGATTCGCGATGGCGGCGAGGTGATCGAGCTCCGCCCGGTCCGCTCCGGAGCCGAGGAACGGCACTCCCAAGTGGTGCGCGGGCGTGCGGCGCATCCGAGCGCTTTGGCTCTGCCCGACCAGTCGTCGGCCTCGACAGCGGTTGCCCCTACCCTCGTCACGGCCACCCGCGGCTCGACGGGAGCACCAAAGCTGGTGCCGCTGACGGAGGGCCAGCTCCTACTCGCTGCGGCCAACACGGTTCGTCACCTGCGCCTGTGCCCGAACGATGTCGGTTACTGCCCGGCACCGCTGCACCGAATCGACACTCAGGTCGTCGGCATCCTCGCGGCCTTGCTATCCGGAGGAGCCATCGTCGTCGGGAGCTTCGACCGGCGCAGCGCCTGGACTGACGTCGACCGCTGCGGTGCCACATGGCTGAATCTCGTGCCGACCATGGTCTCGGCGCTGACGGACGTGAGCGCGCCGGGCGCGGCCGTGAAGCGCAGGGTTCGTTTCGTCAGAGTCAGTGGGGCAGAGTTGCCGATTGGGACCCATTCGGGTTTTTGGCAGGCGACGGGCATCTCGCTCCTCGAGAGCTACAGCCTCCCCGAGGCCGCCGGACCAGTCGCCTCCAACCCGGTCGAGATCGCGGGACGGCGACCCGGTTCCGTTGGCCTACCGGTAGGCGTCGACGTCAGGATCATCAGTGGCGAGGGCCAGGTCGTTCCTCTCGGCCAGACCGGTCGGGTGCAAGTGCGGGGTGCGACCGTCGTCTCGCACTACCTCGCGTACGGGTTCTCGGGCCGGGATCGAGCGCCGTTGCCGGCTGCGGACCCAGCGGGATGGCTCGACACCGGCGACGTCGGTTACCGGAGCATCGACGGCTACCTGTACCTGACCGGCCGTGAGGCGACCGCCAGCCTCGGCGTCACAGGCGCCGGCGTGGGCGCCGGATTGCGGGCGGCCCGTCGCCTGCGGGACGAAGACGGCGCTGCCGAGCGCAGCAGCCAGGTCGCCTGCGGCACACCAGCAAGTCCGCTGAGAGCTGCTGCCTTCCGGCCCTGACTCGGTTCACGGTCGCCAGTTGCGCAGAACCCGGCTACTGCGCGCGGCAGCGCCGAGCCATCACGATACCCTGAGGCGCCGCCGGTGCCCACAGCGCCGGCTCGGAGGAGTGCGAGAGCGGCCGAATCGGCACGATTGGAAATCGTGTGACCTGCAAGGGTCCGTGGGTTCAAATCCCACCTCCTCCGCCACATACTCCCTGGTCAGAGACTTGTCGTGGCTGTATTTGCAGCTAATCGTCGCATGCTGAAAGCGATTTGACCACCAAACTGACCACCAAACTTTGCCGCCGTCACGCCCGGGCTCGAACCGGCGGGGCTCCGTAACCGTACGGACAGAGGGAAGCTGAGCTTTCCCGTTCGACCGACTTCTGGTATTGGCGTGAGAGCGCGCGTGGACGCCGGCTTCGTGGCTGGGGACGCGGTAGTGCGAGCAGGGAACGAACAGCGTTAGGGCAGCGTTAGGGCGGGCTAACCGCAGCGAGCACGGCAGGATCGGCGAGCGGGGCGAACGTGTTCGCCACCATCGCCCAGATGGCGTCGCGCGTGCGCTGGTCGGAGGCGATCGTGGCGTCGAGCGCCCGCTCCCAACCTGGTGTCGCCGCGGGGTGCGACGTGAGGATCGACACCGCCTCCTTGGCTCCCGGGGCGGAGTGCGACCAGCGGTACAGGGCAGACGGTGGGCGAGAGTCGAGAGTCGAGGGCGCCGGCGTGCAGCATGCAACGGGTCACGGCGAGCGCCTGTTGCCGCCAGAACGTGCCGTTCTCAACACCATTCCGGCCGGAATCGCTCACGAGGGCCTCGGCCCGGATCATCGCCGTCCGCGGGCTCTCGCAGCCGCGAACGAGGGACCACTGCAGCGCCGGGAGCCGCAATGGGCAGTGGGCAAGACCTTGCGGATCGAACACTGCCGCCGGTCCGCGGGACGTGCACGCCGCGAGGGTGACCGCCAGGTTGTCAGGTCGGGTCGAGGTCGTGACGACCGCGCCCGGTGCGTCGAGGATCATCGGTATCACCACGCTTTGGCCCTT
>JBEKLQ010000074.1:0-19995 GCA_050010115.1 Acidimicrobiales bacterium
CGCTTCTGCACCGCCGGGCGGAGGATGACCTTGCGGCCGACTCCCACCGTCGCAGCCTTGGGCCGCGTGGCAAGTGGCGGAACATCGATACGCAAGTCCGACGCCACCTCGACCCTGCAGGCCAACCGCCAGCCCTGCCTGAGCTCGTCGGGCACGAACGCCCGGGTGTCGAGCGAGGTGACCGGGGCACTGCCGTCCAGGACGCGGACCTTGCACTTCTTGCAGGTGCCATGACCCCCGCAGGTGGAGTCGATGGCGATGCCGTTCCAGCTGGCGGCATCGAACAGCATGACGCCCGGAGGGACACGCACCTGCCGCCCACTCGGCTCGAAACGCAGATCGACCCGCCCGACACCGTGCGCTCCCAGGGCGTGGCTGGCCACGCCCTGGGCGGCGGCTCCGGCGGCGGTAGCTCCGGCGGCGGCAGCTCCGGCGGCAGCTCCGGCGGCAGCTCCGGCGGCGGTCGTCACCCGGAGCTCACCCCGTCGGCACGCTGCTCGTTGTGGCCGGCTCCGGCAGCTTCCCGTGACGCCTGGGAAGCCCGGTGGCGAGCGATCCACGAGGCGCCCCACGGATCGCGGTCGAGCAGGAGGTCAGCGGCCTTCACGGCACGCACGATCCCGGGCGAGCGGGCGTCCACGATGGCGCTCGTCAGACCGACCTTCATCGCCATGGGCAAGAAGGCTGCTCCGATGGCCTCCCGATCGGGCATCCCGAACGACACGTTCGAGGCGCCGAGCGTCATGTTGACCCCGAATTCCTCCGAGATCAGCGAGATCGTGTCGAGCGTCCGGCGCACGAGCACGGTGTCGGCGCCGACCGGCATCGCCAGCGGGTCGATGACCAGATCCTCGATGGCGATGCCGTACTGACCAGTCGCCACCTCGACGATCTTGCGCGTGAGCTCGAGCCGGCGCTCGGGCTGCTCGGGGATCTCGGTCTCGTCGTTCGGCAGGCAGATCACAGCCGCCCCGTGACGCTTCACCAAAGGCAGGATCGCCTCCATCCGCTCGTCCTCAGCGGTCACGGAGTTCACGAGCGCCTTGCCCTGGTACGTCTCGAGGCCCGCCTCCAGCACCTCGATGGTGGAGGAGTCGATCACGAGCGGAAGGTCGGTCAGGCGCTGGATGCGGCGAATGGCTTGAACCATGAGGTCGACCTCGTCGGCGAGGGGCACACCCATGTTGACGTCGAGGACCATGGCACCGCCGGCAACCTGCTCGGCTACGTCGCGGTCGATGCGTGACAGGTCACCAGCCCGCAACTGCTCCTGGAAGAGCCTGCGGCCGGTCGGGTTGATCCGCTCGCCGATGACACAGAACGGCTGGTCGTCGCCGATGACGACTTCTCTCGAGGGCGAGCGGAGGACGGTGTGCACTTGCGGTGAACCTCGGGTTTCTTGTTCGGGGGTCAGGCCAGGAGCGCTGCGCGGCGCCGCTGCAGCAGGTCTTTGGCACGGCTCACGGCGGCCGAAGCATCGGCCGCATAGCCGTCGGCGCCGACGGCATCCGCGTACTCCTGGGTGACAGGTGCGCCCCCGACCATCACGATCACCTGATCGCGCAAGCCGGCTTTCTCGAGGGCGTTGATGTTGGCCTTGAACATCGGCATGGTCGTGGTGAGGAACGCCGAGAAACCCAAGATGTCCGGCTGATGCTCCACCACCGCCTCGACGAACTTCTCGGGCGACACCTGGACGCCGAGATCGATGACGTGGAAGCCGGCGCCCTCCAGCATGATGTTGCAGAGGTTCTTGCCGATGTCGTGGACATCGCCCTTCACGGTACCCATCACGAACTTGCCGACGGATTGGATGCCGGTCTCGGCGAGCAGCGGCCGGAGGCGCTCGAGGGCGCCGGCCATGGCCCGGCCGGCGATGAGCATCTCGGGGACGAAGAAGTCCCCCCGCTCGAAGCGAGCGCCCACCTCCTCGAGCGAAGGGATGAGGGCGTCGAACAGCAGCGACTCGGGCGTGATGCCCATGTCGAGGCCGGCATTCGTCAGCTGCAGGACCTCGGGGGCGTTGCCGACAAGGGTGAAGTCGTAGAGCTGGGCGAGCAACTCTTGTTCGTTCATGCGACCTCCTCTGGTTCGGTCCTGCGGGCTGCTGTCAGCTCGGTCCCGCCGTGACTGCCCGTGTGGCGGGTCATGCGGCGCCCTCCTGCGGCGGGCGGTGGCCCAGCACGACCGAGAGGGCGTTCCCCTCGGCGATGCACGCCGCGGCGACGTCCGCCAGCCGTCCCGAGTTGAGCCGGTTGGCGGGGCCTGACACCGAGATGGCAGCAACGACAGTGCCGCCGTCCCGGTAGACGGGTGCCGCGAGGGCGACGAGCCCGGGCTCGAGCTCCTCGGCGGTCAGGGCGAACGACCGCCGGCGCACGTCCTCGAGCTCGGCAGCCAGCACCGCTTTGTTCGTGATCGTGTGCTGGGTGAGGCGCTCGAGACGCCCGGGCGGGAGCTCGGCCGCGCCGTATGCGAGCAAGATCTTGCCCTGAGCGGTGCAGTGCAGCGGAACGGCCCGGCCCACCCAGTTCGTACCGCCGAGGACGTACCGGCTGTCCACCTGGGCGATCTGCTCGACCAGGCCACGCTTGGTCACACCGAGGTTGATGGTCTCGCCCGTCCGCTCTCCGAGGCGGGCGAGGAAGGGCTGCGCCACCTCGAGGAGATCCGCCTCCCTCCCGCCCCTCCAGGCATGGCGGATGAAGAGGTCGCCCGGCCGGTAGCCGCCGCTCGTGTCCCGCCGGACGAGATCGTGCCGTTCGAGAGCGAAAAGCAAGCGCGACGTCGTGCTCTTCGCCAGACCGGTGGCGGCAGCGAGCTCGGAGAACGTCACGGGCTCAGGTGAGTCGACGATCTCGGTGAGCAGGCGAGCCGCCCGGTCGACAGCCTGGGTCCCGGTTGGGCTGGTCACGATCCTCGTTCAAGTGTCTCAGTGTTCCATGCTGCGGAACTGAGTTCTACTATGTGATACTGAGGCTACCAGAAACCGACCCCACGAGGTGGAGATGTTTCGCAACCGCATGCCCCGCTACGAGATCTTGTCGGCCGACGCCATCGAGGTCCTCGACCGGGGTTGGCGCCGCATCGTGTCGGAGATCGGTGTGCAGTTTGCCAAGCCGGAAGCGGTCGAGCTGTTCGCCAAGGCCGGCCAGAGGACCGACGGCGAGGTCGTGTTCCTGGACCCGGAGTTCGTGCTCGAGCAAGTGGCGCTCGCTCCCCGGGAGTTCGACGTGCAGGCTCGCAACCCCGCCAACTCGGTCCATATCGGCGGCGATCAGATGGTCTTCTCCGGGGTCTACGGACCGCCGTTCGTGCGTGAGGGCGCCCTGCGCCGGGAGGCCACCATGTCGGACTTCCGGCGCTTCGCCATGTTGTCGCAGAGCTTCTCCGAGCTCGACTCGGCCGGCGGCGTCATCTGCGAGCCGAACGATGCCCCACTCGACTCACGGCATCTCGACATGATCTACGCCCTGCAGACCCTGACGGACAAGATCTACATGGGCAACGTCGTGTCCGGCCCGAACGCCCTCGACACGATCGCCATGACCGAGATCCTGTTCGGGGGCCGCGAGGCGATCGAGACGACGCCGGCGACGATCTCGCTCATCAACTGCAACTCCCCACTGCGCTGGGACGACCGCATGCTGGACGCCCAGTTCGAGTACAGCCGGGCCCGGCAGCCAGTGGTCTTGACACCGTTCCTGTTGATGGGAGCGATGTCCCCGGTGACCATCCCGGCGGCCCTCGTGCAGCAGCTCGCCGAGGCGCTCTCCGGCATCGCCTTGTCGCAGCTGATCTCGCCGGGTTGCCCGATCATCTTCGGCTCGTTCTTGTCGAACATCGACATGCAGTCGGGGTCGCCGACCTTCGGGACGCCGGAGTCCGCCATCGGCCTGCTCTGCACCGGGCAGCTCGCCCGGCATTTCGGATTGCCGTTCCGGTCGGGCGGCTGCCTGACCTCGAGCCAGGTGCCCGACGCCCAGGCCGGCTACGAGGCGCTCATGACGCTGCTGCCTACGTTCCTCGCCGGCACGAACTTCGTCATGCACGCCGCCGGCTGGCTCGAAGGCGGCCTCGTCAGCGGCTACGAGAAGTTCATCGTCGACATCGAGCTGCTGAAGATGATGCGGGTCGAGTTCACGCCGCTCGAGATCGACGAGGAGTCGCTGGCCTTCGGCGCCCACACCGAGGTCGGCCATGGAGGGCACTTCCTCGGTGCCGAGCACACGATGGAGCGCTTCCGGACTTGTTTCTACCGGCCGATACTGTCGTCGTCGAAGAACTTCGAGCGGTGGAACCGCGACGGTGCGCTGGACACGGCGGCGCGGGCGTCGGAGATATGCCAGAAGACGCTCGACAACTACGAACTACCGCCCCTCGACGAGGCGATCCGCGCCGAGCTCGAGGACTACGTCACGCGGCGCCGGCGGGAGCTCGGCGACTAGGCCGGCGGCGCGGCGCGAGGGGTTTCTAGGCGCCGCTGTCACCTGAACTCTGCACTGTCCCGAGTAACGGTGACATCGGCGTTGGAGAGTCGTCACGCGACCGCCTTCCCGGCGGTGATCTCGTCGATCCGCTTGAGTTCGTCAGCGCTCGGGAGCCAATCTGCGGCCTCAGCATTAGCGGCCACCTGCTCAGCAGAGGTAGCGCCGGCGATCACGGACGCAACCGCCGGCTGAGCGGCCAACCCACCGATCGCCACCGAGACGAGGCTCACCCCAGCTGAGTCAGCCAAGGCCCGCAAGCCCTCGACGATCTCAAAACTCGCCTTGTTCGACGTCGCCATCGCCCTCCCCCACGGCTCGGACAAGCGACTCCCCGCCGGCGGCTCCTCGCCGCCACGCCACTTCCCCGTCAGCATTCCGCTCGCCAGCGGGAAGAAAGGGATCACCGAGACGTCGTGTGCCAGGCAGCAACCCACGAGGTCGAGCTCAATGCCACGGTGCAGCAACGAGTAGTGGTTCTGCGCCGACACGAAGCGGTTGAGCTGCCCCTCTCGGGCGATCCAGTCGGCGTCGGCGACCTGCCAGGCCGACAGGTTGGACGACCCGATGTAGCGGACCTTCCCCGACCGGACGAGGTCGTCCAGAGCGGAGAGGGTTTCTTCGAGCGGTGTCACCCCATCGGGACGGTGCAGCTGGTACAGGTCGATCCAGTCGGTCCGGAGCCGGCGCAACGACGCCTCCACCGCTTTCATGATGTAGCGACGGCTCGCACGGGCGCCCCAGTCGGGACCGTTCGAGCCGCCCATGTCCGAGCCGAACTTCGTGGCGATCACGGCTTCGTCGCGCCGACTGCTCGACGAGAGGACCTCGCCGATGATCGTCTCGGAACCGCCCATGGCTCCGTAGCTGTCCGACGTGTCGATCAGGTTGATGCCTGCGTCCAGGGCAGCCTGGATGACCGGCCGGGACCGATCCAGATCGAGCCGCCCACCGAAATTGTTGGCTCCCAGCCCCACGACCGAGACGGTGAGGCCCGACTGACCCAGTTGGCGATAGCGCATGGGTCGAACCGTAGCGGTCACACAAGGGTGGCGGGCTGTTCCGAGAGGCGACGCGGCCCTCACTCGCGCCGCGAAAGTGTCGGCCACGCGACACCGACGCGGCGCGAGTTGCCGGGCGCCACCGATTACCGTTCGCAGGGTGCCCCGCGAGTCCCTGATCCTCGTCAACACCGGCCACGGTAAGGGCAAGTCGTCCGCCGCCTTCGGCGTCATGGCGCGTGGGTGGGCACGCGGGTGGACCGTCGGCGTCGTGCAGTTCGTGAAGAGCGGCAAGTGGAAGACGGGCGAGCGGAAGCTCGCCGACCATCTCGGGATCGAGTGGCACACGCTGGGCGACGGTTTCACCTGGGAGTCGACCGACCTCGACGAGACGGCCGCCAAGGGCCGCCACGCCTGGGAGGTCGCCCGCGAAAAGCTGCGCAGCGGAGAGTACGACCTGCTCATCCTCGACGAGGTCACCTACGCCATGAAGTACGGCTGGGTCCCGGTCGCCGACGTCGTCGACGGCCTCCGAGAGCGCAGCCCGCGGACGAACGTCGTCCTCACGGGCCGGGACGCGCCGGACGAGATCGTCGAGATCGCCGACACGGTGACCGAGATGCGCAAGATCAAGCACGCCTACGACCGCGGCATCACCGGCCGCAAGGGGATCGAGTACTGACACGCCTCGGTCCCAGGATCCTCATCGCCGGCACCCACTCAGGAGTCGGAAAGACCACCGTCGCGACCGGCCTCATGGCAGCGCTGCGCCGCAGGGGTCTCACCGTCGGCGCAGCCAAGGTGGGCCCTGACTACATCGACCCCGGCTACCACCGTCTCGCCACCGGCCGCCCCTCCAGAAACCTCGACGCCTTCCTCTCCCCCGCCCGCCTCATCGGTTCACTGGCGGCGCGGGCCGGCAGCGGCACCGACGTCCTCGTGATCGAAGGCGTGATGGGCCTGTTCGACGGCGCCCACGAGCCCGCTCGGCCCGGGAACGTCGACGGCACTCCGCCCGGTTTGCCGCTCGCGAGCACCGCAGCGGTCGCGGTACTCACCAGCACCCCGGTGATCCTCGTGGTCGACGCGTCCGCCATGAGCCAGTCGGTCGCCGCCGTCGTCCACGGGTACGCCTCCTGGTCACCATCGGTGCACTTAAGGGGGGTGATCCTCAACCAGGTCGGCTCGGACGCCCACGAGGACAGCCTTCGAAGATCGTTGGAGCCGCTCGCCGATGCCGGCATTCGGGTGCTCGGCGCCCTGCGGCGCGACCCGGCGCTCGTCTGGCGCGACCGTCACCTCGGCCTCGTGCCGGTCGCCGAGCGACCGGGCGACATCCAGACCACTCTGGCCTCACTGGCCGACGCCATCGATCGCTTCATCGAGCTCGACGAGATCATGACGCTCGCCTCGACTGCTCCGGCACTCGATACACCGCCACTGCCTGCGACTCGCGCACTGCCCGCCGGGGGCGGCGCCGGCGGCCGTGGTGGCGGCGCCGGCGGCGGTGGAGGCGGCGGCGGCCGTGGCGGCGGCGGTGGCGGGGGTGGCGGCGGCCGCCAGCCGAGGATCGCCGTCGCCGGAGGCCCGGCGTTCACGTTCGTCTACCCGGACAACCTCGAGCGGCTCGAGGAAGCCGGCGCAGAGCTCGTTCCCGTCGATCCCATCAACGACGCCGGGCTTCCCGAGGGGACGGACGGGTTGTACGCGGGCGGGGGTTTCCCGGAGGTGTACGCCGAGGAGCTGTCAGGCAATCGCGAGATGCTCGCCCACGTGTCGCAGGCGGCGAGGGCCGGCATGCCCGTCTGGGCGGAATGCGGGGGACTGCTGTGGCTGGCCGCGTCCTTGGACGGCAAGCCATTGTGCGGCGTCGTCCCCGCCTCCGGAGCGATGACGCAGCGGTTGACGCTCGGCTACCGGACCGCCACGGTCCGCACCGACAACCCCGTCGCCACAGCCGGGACGACGCTGCGCGGTCACGAGTTCCACTACTCCAGACTCGACCCACCTGGTGATGCGCTTTCGGTGGCGAACCACCGGCAGCAGTGGCTGGAGGGTTATGCCACCGCCTCGATGCTGGCCACCTATCTGCACATGCATCTGGGGGCGGAGCCGGGGCCGGCGGAGGGTTTCGTGTCGGCGGCAGCGGCTTGGCGAGCGGCCGCAGCTCGCTGACGCATCCCTGACGCCGAGGCAGACTGCAGCGCCTAGCGTGAGGCGGATGGCACTGCAGCCCGGCAGCTTGGTCGGAGTCGGTGTGGGTCCCGGCGATCCTGACCTGCTCACTCTGAGGGCGCTCAACACCCTGAAGGCAGCGGACCGCGTCGTAGCACCCTCGGTGGCCGCCGATGCGGTCGGGCGGGCCGAGGCGATCATCCGGCAGGCTGCCCCTGAGCTCACGATCGAGCGTTTGGTCTTCGACATGGGGTCGGAGCGGGCCACGTCGCACCAGGCGGCGGCCGAACAGCTCCTGCCGGCGCTGGATGCCGGCGAGCAGGTGGCGTTCGTCACCCTCGGCGACCCGAACATCTACTCGACGTTCTCCGCCCTGACCGGCGTACTGCACGCCTTGCGGCCCGGCCTAGAAATCAGCACGGTCCCCGGCATCACGGCGTTCCAGGAGCTGGCGGCGCGTTCGGGCGTGGCCCTGCTCGATGGCACCGAGTCGCTGCGCCTCGTGACGGCCCTCGACGGTCCGGCGCATCTCGAGGAGGCCATCGTCGATCGGGACGCCGCCGTCGTCGTCTACAAAGGTGGCCGCCACCTCCCGGCGATCCGGGACGCCCTCGAGCGCGCAGGCCGCCTGGAAGGTGCCGTCTTCGGCGAGCTCCTCGGCCTCCCCGGCGAGCGTCTTGGCTCGATGGCCGGACAGGACCACAGCGCCACCTACCTCGTCACCGTCATCGTCCCCCCGCAACGCCGGAGCCACCCGGAGTGAGCGGGCTGCCCGCAGGCCTCATCAGTTTCGTCGGCGCCGGCCCTGGCGCGCCCGACCTCATCACGATCCGGGGAGCCGAACGCCTCTCGCAAGCCGACGTCGTCATCTGGGCCTCCTCGCTCGTACCCGAGGCACTCCTCACCCACGCCCGCAGCGGTGCCGAAGTGCACGACTCCAAGACGATGACACTCGAGGACGTGCTCGCCGTCTACCAGGCGCACCCGACCGATCACGTCGTCCGCCTCCACTCCGGCGACCCCGCCCTGTACGGGGCGATCCAGGAGCAGATCGACTGGTGCATGGCGGAGGACCGCCCGTACGAGATCGTGCCGGGGGTGAGCTCTCTTGCTGCAGCAGCGGCTGCCATCGGCCGGGAGCTGACGATCCCGAAGGTGTCGCAGAGCGTCGTGGTGACCCGGTTGGCCGGCCGCACGAAGGCCTCGATGCCCCCCAAAGAAACCCTCCCCGCCTTCTCCGCCATCGCCCCCACCACGGCGATCTTCCTGTCGGGCGCACGGCCCCGGGAGCTGCAGGACGAGCTGCTCACTGACGGATCAGGCTGGACCGAGTCCACGCCGGCCGCCGTCGTCGTGCGGGCCAGCTGGCCGGACGAACAGGTCGTGATGACCACGGTCGGTGAAGTCGCCGACACCATCGTTGCCACCGGGCACACGCGCACCGTGCTGGTCATCGTCGGCGAGGCGCTCCGGCCTACTGGTGATTCCGGCACCGGGGTCGCCCGGAGCCATCTGTACTCGCCCGGGTTCGCGCACAGTTTCCGCAAGCGCTCACTCCCCGGCACCACGGCGGGGCGGCCGGTTGGCGCCGGACGCCGGGGGACCGGCTCGCGCCCACAGTGACCTACGAGCCCGAGCTGAGCGACGAAGTCGCCGCCCGCCGGAAGGGTCTCCGGAAGGGTTGGACGACCGGCACCTGCGCTTCGGCTGCCGCCAAGGCTGCCGCCATAGGGCTCGTGACCGGGACCGTGCCCGACCTGGTGGAAGTCGCCTTGCCGGGTGGCGAGCGGGTGAGCTTCGCGGTCGAGGCTCCTGAAGGTCCCGCGTCGCCGGCGGCGGTCGTCGTCAAGGACGCCGGCGACGACCCCGACTGCACGCACGGCGCCCGGATGACGGCGACAGTGGGCTACGCCGACGATGGGCCGGCCGGACCCCGCATGGCGTCCCGGTCCGGCCCGGCGGCGAGGGCCGGGTCCGGCCCGGCGGCGAGGGCCGGGTCCGGCCCGGCGACGAGGTCGGGACCCGACGCGGCTACCGAGCTGCGGGCGGGCGCGGGCATCGGCGTGGTCACCAAACCAGGCCTCGGTCTTCCCGTCGGCGCGCCTGCCATCAACCCCGTGCCGCGCCGGATGATCCTCCAAGCCCTCGCCGAAGTGACGGATCGTCCGCTCGTCGTGACGTTCTCGGTGCCGGGCGGCGACGAGATGGCAGCCGAGACGACGAATGATCGGCTCGGCATCATCGGCGGCATCTCGATCCTGGGCACGACGGGCATCGTCCGGCCGTTCTCCACCGCCGCCTACCGGGCTTCGGTCGTGCAGCAGATCGACGTTGGCGCCGCCCAAGGCGAGCGGCAAGTCGTTCTAGCGACCGGCCATCGCTCCGAGACCCTGGCGATGGCGCTGCTGCCGGATCTCGACCCGGTGTGTTTCGTAGAGGTCGGTGACTTCACCGGGATCGCCCTCCGGCGGGCGGCCGCCAAGCACGTGGAGCTGATCTACCTCGTTGCCATGGCAGGCAAGCTGACGAAACTCTCGGCTGGCGTCATGATGACCCACTTTCACCGGACCGACGTCGACACCGGCTGGCTGGCCGAGATCGCACGAGAGGCGGGCGCGAGCGAACCGGTCGTGGCGGCCGCGACAGAGACGGCGACGGCTCGCCACTTCGCCGAGGTGGCAATCGCCGCCGGCGAGGTGCGCCCGCTCGAGATCGTCTGCGAACGCGCCCGCGAGGCGTCCCTCGCCCACGCCGGCGGGCGGCTGGACGTGAACGTGTGGATGTCCGACTTCGAGGGCGAGCGCGTCGTCGCCTGGGCAGGCGAGCCTCCCCCGCGATGTGACCCCCGTGGCTGAAGCGGCGCTCCCGAGGATCCTCGTCATCGGCGTCCCGTTCGCCGGGCTCGACGCCTTGGCGCCACCGGAGGCGGCGGTGCTTGCGGCCGCCGACGTAATCGTCGGCGGCAGGCGCCACCTCGATGCCTTGGCTACGGAACGCCGCAGCATCGAGATCACTGCCGATCTCGGGCCCATGTTGGACGCAGTCGAGGCGGCTCGCGGACACGGCCAGCGGTTGGCGGTATTGGCGAGCGGGGATCCTGGCTTTTTCGGCCTCGGACGGGTGCTGGCCGACCGGTTCGGAGCGGCAGCGCTCGACATTCGCCCGGCTCTGTCAAGCGTCGCCGCCGCCTTCGGACGAGTCGGGCTGCCGTGGGACGACGCCGTCGTGGCCTCGGCACACGGCCGGCCGCTCGAGCTCGCGCTTGAGGCCGTCCGCCGTGCGACAAAGGCCGCCGTGCTGACGTCTCCCGACTCGCCGCCCGAGCGGATCGGGGCGGAGCTCGCCAGTCTCGGGTCCCGCTTCGACCGGGTCGTGGTGGTGTCGGACCTCGGGCTGCCGACCGAGTCAGTGGCGGAGGGACCCGGTCTCGAGTGGCTGGCGTCAGGGTCGTTTCCTCCGTTGAGTGTCGTCCTGCTGATCTCCGGTGACGGCGTGGCGCCGGCAGCGGCGGTGGCGTGGTCGGCGGGGAGCGGGGCGGGCAGTTTTGGGCGGGACGAGGCTGAGTTCGAGCACCGCGACGGCATGATCACCAAAGCCGAGGTCCGGGCGATCGTGCTGGCCCGCCTCGCTCTCCCGCCCTCGGGTGTGCTGTGGGACGTCGGTGCCGGGTCAGGCAGCATCGCCATCGAGGCCGCTCAGCTCGCTCCCGGTATGACCGTGTTCGCCGTCGAGCGGAACGCCGACGACGCAGCTCGGATCCGGGCGAACGCCGATCGGCACGGCGTCGTGGTCGAGGTGGTCGAAGGGGAGGCGCCCGGCGCGCTGGCGGAGCTCGGTTCCCCCCACCGCGCCTTCGTCGGCGGCGGGGGTCTCGAGGTGCTCGATGCCGTGAGGGCGCGACTGTTGCCCGGCGGTCGGGTCGTCGCCACCTACGCAACACTGGAGCGGGCGCTCGGTGCGGCCGATCGGCTCGGTCACCTCGTGCAGGTGTCGGTGAACCGTGGCGGCCGGCTGCCAGATGGCAGTCTCCGTCTCGTGGCGCTGGATCCGGTCTTCGTCTGCTGGGGGCCGTCGTGAGCCCCAGATCGGTGCTCGTGGTCTCGGTCACCGAAGCTGGGCGCGCCCTGGCGAGCCGATTGCCGTACGAACGGGCTCACGGGCAGCTGGCGGCGACGGTGCGGAAGCGTTGGGCGGATGTGGAAGGGTTCGTCCTCATCGCGGCGACAGGCGCCTGCGTACGGATCATCGCACCGCTGCTCGCCGGCAAAGCTGACGACCCGGCGGTCGTGTGCGTCGACGACGCGGGTCGGCACGCGGTCGTGTTGCTCGGCGGGCACGCGGCGGAAGCGAACGACTTGGCCCGGGAGGTGGCGCAACTGCTCGGCGCTGAGCCGGTCGTGACGACCGCCACCGACGCCACCGGTACGGTGGCGATCGACGAGTTGAGCGGATTCTGCGCCGAGGGTGACGTGGCCTCCGTCACCGCCGCGCTGCTCGATGGCCGGCCGGTATCGCTGGACAACCCGCGCAATTGGCCACTCCCCAGCCCGCTCCAGCACACGCTGGCGAACCTACCGGCCGCCTGCGAGGGCGACAGTGCAGTCCGGATCATCGTCACCGACGAAGTCACCCCAGCCGCCGATGCGAACGGCCTCGTGATCCTGCGACCTCCGAGCCTCGTCGCCGGGATCGGCGCATCGACCGCTCCCCCAGCAGACGAGGTAGCCGGGTTGCTCGACGACGCCCTGGCCACCGCAGGCCTGAGCCGCCTCTCGGTGCGAGCGGTCGCCACGATCGACCGGCGGGCAGGCGAGCCGGCGCTGGAAGTCCTCGGTCTCCCGGTGATCGCCTATACGGCTCTGGAGCTCGCCGCCGTCACCGTGCCGAACCCGTCGGGAGTCGTGCAGGCCGCCGTAGGGACTCCGAGCGTGGCCGAGGCAGCGGCGCTGCTCGCCGCCGGGCCGGGAGCCACGCTCCTGTTCGCAAAACTCGCCTCCGCCCACGCCACCGTCGCCCTCGCCCGCTCGCCGCGCCCGGCTGGCCACCTGGCGGTCGTCGGCCTTGGCCCCGGCGATCGCGCCAGCCGCACACCCGAGGCGGACCGGGCGATACGGAACGCCGAGGTCGTGATCGGCTACACGCCCTACGTCGAGCAGTGCCGCGACCTGCTCCGGCCGGCGCAGGAAGTGATCCGCTCCCCGATCGGGGCCGAGGTCGAACGAGCCCGTGAGGCAGTCGAGAGGGCAGCCGGCGGTGCCCACGTCGCTGTCGTGTGCTCGGGCGATCCCGGTGTGTATGCCATGGCATCACTCGTGCTGGAGGAGGCCGGGTCGCAGGACGGCAGTGCTGGCGCCGGCTCGGGGTCCCTCGGGTTCGCGATCGAGATCGTGCCCGGAGTGACGGCAGCGCTGGCGGCGGCTGCGCTCCTCGGCGCCCCGCTCGGTCACGACCATCTCGTGATCTCGCTGTCGGATCTGCTGACACCATGGGAGCTGATCGTCCGGAGGGTCATCGCCGCTCGTGAAGCCGACCTGGTGCTGGCCATCTACAACCCGAGATCCAAGGCACGGGACTGGCAGCTGGCGGCGGTCCGGGACCTCCTGCTGGTAACCCGGCCCGCCGGCACTCCGGTCGGCATCGCCACCGACGCCGGACGCGCAGGAGCGACCACGATCATCACCACGCTCGGCGAGCTCGACCCGGAGCTGGTAGGGATGACGACGTGTGTGATCATCGGTTCCTCCACGACCCGGGTCGTCGGGGGTCGGATGGTGACGCCGCGCGGTTACCACCGCGAGCCGGAGCCGGAGCCGGAGCCGGAGCCGACCTCGTGATCGAGATCACCAGCCGGTGCACCGCCTGCGGGGCCTGCCTGGCCACCTGCCCGGAGCACGCTCTCCGACCGGCGCCCTTCCGCCCGCTCGTCATCTCGACTCTCTGCACCGCTTGCGGTGAGTGCGTCGAGATCTGCCCCCGCGACGCCATCGCTCTCACAATGGGGGCACTGGCATGACCGGTGTCCCGCAGCCCGGCGCCCCAGCTGGCGACCACCTCACCGATATCGATGACGCCGACGCCGACGCCGACGCCGACGCCGACGCCCCCGGCAGTGTCCACCCGATCGAGGCCGAGAGCTACCGGCGGCTGGCTGCCAGGATCGACCTGTCGCACCTCCCGCCTGGGCCCCGGGCGATCATCGAGCGCGTCATCCACGCCACGGCAGATCTCGAGTTCGCCGACTCCCTCCGGCTGACCGATGGTGCCGTGGAAGCCGGTCTGGCCGCGCTCCGGCAGGGCTGCCCGGTTGTCGCAGACGTCGAGATGGTGCTGGCCGGGATCCGGGCCGTGGGTGCCGAGTGCTTCCTCGCCGAGGCTCGCGCCACTACCGAGCCGTCGGGACTGACGCTCAGCGCCCGCGCGATCGAATTGGCGGCAATCAGGTACCCGGACGGCGCCCTGTTCGTCGTCGGCTGTGCCCCAACCGCCCTCGAGCGGCTTCTCGACCTCGTGGAAGGTGGACGCCTGAGGCCGGCGTTGGTGGTGGGGGTGCCGGTGGGTTTCGTGGGGGCGGCGGAGTCGAAGGAACGGCTGAGGTCGTTTGCCACCCTCCCGTCGATCTCGAACGTGGGCGAGCGTGGCGGCTCGGCGGTCGCTGCCGCCGTCGTCAACGCCCTGGCTCGGCTGCAGACACGATAACGGGGGGATCGGGTGTAACGCGGCCCCGATAGTAGAGACTGAAAGGCGTCGACCCCGGCGTCACCGCGCGTCACGGCGTCGCTGAACTGCTGCGATACTGAACACCCAGCCGCCCGGCACACACGCGGGGGAGGCATTCGATGAGCAAGTACGACGAGAACACTGCTTCGGACAAGCCGCAGCCGACTCACGTCGGGCGCCGTGCGGTCCTCGGCGTGGCGGGGCTCGGTGCTGTGGGGATCGCCTTCGGGGCGAGGATCGACAACACCATCGGCGGTGCGCTCACCTCTGTCAGCAACAAGCTTGGGGGCCTGGGGGCGCTCGTCCCGGGGGCTGACAACTTCCGCATCTACACGGTCACCGGATCGATCCCGACGATCTCGCCGGAGACCTACCGCCTTAGGGTTGACGGTTTGGTGGATCACCCGCTCGAGCTCTCGCTCGACGATCTACGGTCGATGCCGAGGACCAAGCTCGTCCATTACTTCCAGTGCGTCACGGGCTGGCGGGTGCAGAACGTCCATTGGGAGGGCGTGAAGCTGTCGGTCATCTTGGAGGCCGCCGGCGTGAAGAGCGGCGGAAAGGCCGTCAGCCTGTACTCCGGGGACGGCGTCTACACCGAGTCGCTGACCCTCAGCCAGGCGCACCTGCCCGACGTGCTCGTCGCCGATCGGATGATCGGGGACGACGTCGCTCCGGACCATGGTGGGCCCGTACGCCTCTACGTCGCTCCGATGTACGGCTACAAGTCGATCAAGTGGCTGGACCGGATCGAGGTCAGCAGCCAGATCATCACCGGGTATTGGGAGGAGTACGGCTACCCGATCGACGCCTGGATCGGCGGCCAAGCGTGAGCACGGACCCGGCGCCAGCGACCGGGGTTCGCACACGGACCTCGACTGCGGCTGGGACCGCGGCGGCGACGGCTGCTGCGGCTGGGACCGCGGCGGCGACGGCTCCTGCGGCTGCCGCGACTGCCGCCGCGGTTGCCGCCGCTGTGCATGCGGCGCCCAGTGTGGGCTCGGCGACCGCTGGCAGGCGGCGTAAGCACCAAGGGCCGGTCCAGCGATTCGACCGGACCGAGCGAGTCGTGCACTGGTCGACGGCGATCCTGATGCTCGAGCTGCTCGTGACGGGCACGATCCTCTACATCCCTTCGATCATGCTGCGGGTCGGGCACCGGGCGCTCGTCGAGAACATTCACGTCTACAGCGGGCTCGCCCTGCTGATGCCGCTCATCGTCGGCGTGCTCGGGCCGTGGCGTGCTCACCTCGTGGCCGACCTGCGGCGATTCGACCGCTGGACACGAGCGGACTGGGACTGGTTCCACCGGAAGGAGCGGCGATCGGCCTTGCCCGCCGGCAAGTTCAATGGGGGCCAGAAGGCCGAGGCGTCGTTATTCGGCGGCTCGATGGTCGTGATGCTCGTGACCGGCGTCCTGATGCGCTTCGCCCCTTCGTCCTGGATCACCTGGCAGCAGGGTGCGACGCTGGTTCACGATGTCGGCTTCCTCGCCGTCGCCGTGGCGGTGATCGGCCACATCTACATGGCGATGAGCCGCCCCGAGCAGCTGAAGTCGATGATCAGCGGCTACATCGACCGCAAGTGGGCTGCCCGGAACAACGCTGCGTGGCTCGATGAAGTCGACTCGGAGGCAGATCTGAAGCTGGACACGCTGCTCGCGGAGCAGGCGGAGGTTGACCAGGCGTAGGAGTCTTTCTGGGTGACGAGGCCGTTTGCTCGGTGCTGAGCCGTCGGCAGAGGTGCCCGAGCCTCGACACCCGCCCTCAGCAGGCGCCGGAATCGTCACAGACGCAGAACTCACGCGCGGCGTCATGCCAACCTCCTACGTGCGGGTTGAGGCTATTTCGCCACGGTGCACAACGTGTTCGGCGGACATGCCGCAAGATGGGTCGCCTCCAGCGAGTCCAGCACCGTCCTTGCGGTCATGCCGGTGCCGGCAAGCCCGATCTCGAGCAGCATCGGATGGGCCCCACCAAGCGCGTGAACCCACACGTAGAGGATGTCGACGTCCGGGTGCCCGCCGACGATGCAGGCTCGCAAGCCGTTGAGATCCCTGCAGACCGGCGTACCGCCTGGCCACGAACCGGTCGGCTTGACGTTGATGATCAAGCCATCGACCGGGTCCGGCGGACTTGTGGGCTGAGGAAGGGCCAAGCACTTCTCGGCCCAACCGAGGATCGAATCGCTGTCGACGACGGCAAAAGGCCCCGTCCGCGCCAAGACGAGGAACGGTCCGTTACAGCCCGGACTCTCCACATTGAATGGCCCGAGCTTTCGGCCAGCGGCCAGCCAGGCAGCGGGCACGGCGATACGCCAGCCGGGCTCGGTCATCCAGCTCCAGGACTTGGGGACCGGCGGTGCCTTGCCCGCACGGATGGCGACGTCACGTGGCGAGTACGTCAGCGTCTGGAGGATGGCTGCTGCCCCGCTGCCGGTCAGTTGGATCCGGACTCCGAGGGTGAGGTACTCGTCGGTGCCGATCTTGAGGACGTGGATGCCATTGATCGTAAGGAGATCTCCGGGCGAGGCGACGATCGAGCTCGCGTCGAGGGCGACCGACGGTCCCGGGCCGGGCCGAATTACCGGACAAAAAACTCCGCTGAAGTTCTCGTACACAGTGTCAGGAGTACCGTCCGTACACGCCTGCGGGTCGACAAACTTCCAGTTGGCCGGCACGGAGATCTGGATGTCGCCGTAGTCGACCGGCACCCAGCCCTTCGGGACGACGGGGCTCACGACCGAGGTGGTCGTCGTGCTCGTCGTTGCCCCGGGCCGGACCGTCGTACGCCGCTCGCCCCGCAGCGCCAGCACCGTCAGCGACGTGGCCGTCAGCACCACCACCAGCGCCATCACGGTAACGGCCTGGACAGCACGCCGCCGGCGGCGCCGGGCGATGGCGAGCACCGCTGCCCTCTGCATGGTCCTGCCGAGCATCGCATCTCGATCGAGGGGTGGGGTGAGGTCAGGAGGGTTCATGGGTTTCGGCTTTCTGGACAGGCAAGAAACTGGCCTCGTCTCCCAACTCCGTGCGCAACCGGGCGAGGCCGCGGTGCACGTGAACCTTGACGGTGCCGGGTGTGCACCCGAGCACGAGGGCGACCTCTTCGTTCGTGAGGCCCACGATGTGCGTGAGCACGACCGCCTCACGCTGGCGGCGGGAGAGCTTGCGGAGCGCCGGCACGAGCGTCACCCGCAGAGTCGCCGTGTCCATCTCGTCCCGCGCCGGCGCCGGCGTCTCGAAGCGGCGCTCACGGCCGGCCTTGCGGACCTGGTCGTAGGCGACGTTGGCCGTGACCCGGAGTACCCAGGCGTCCCGATAGGTCAGCGTGCGGACACGGTCCCACTCGACGTAGGCCCGGGCGAGCGCCTCCACGGCAGCATCCTCGGCGGCAGGGCGGTCGTTCAGCAGTCCTGTCGCAAGGGCCACCGCCCTCGGCAGGAGCCGGTCGAAGAAGTGCTCGAAAGCCTCACCCTCGCCCCCCAACGGGTCACCGTTCGCGATCTCGATCCTCGTTTCCACCGTGGCCGACGCCGACATCAAGGAGTAATCGTCTGGGGCGGCGTGATTGGTTGACGCGGGGATCACACTTTCATCGAAGGTGCCCGAGCTGGCGGCGGTCTCTCAGAGGCCGAGCTCAGCCTCCACCTCGGCGGTGTGCTCCCCGAGCAACGGAGGAGCGATCCGGTAGGTGGGGGGTGTGCGGGAGAAACCCATCGGGTTTCTGACCTGGGCCTCCACGCTCGCCTCGGCCGCCGCGGCATTGCGAGCCTCCCCGGAGCGAGGAAGCCGCACCACCGGCTCCAGTCCTACCTGCTCAGCCAGCGCGAATGCCTCGGCGATGTCGTTCACGGGGCCGCAGGGGATGCCGGCCTCCTGCATCCGCGGGATCCACTCCGCCGCCGGACGCTGGTGCAGCTGGGCCTGGAGGATCGCCAGCATCTCCGTCCGGTTGGCGACCCGGTCGGCGTTGGATCGGAAGCGGTCGTGAGAGGCCATCCATGGGACGCCGAGGACCTCGGCGAGAGCGGCGAACTGACTGTCGTTGCCGACCGCGACGACCAGCATGCGGTCTGCCGCGTGCAGCGTCTCGTACGGGGCGATGCTCGGGTGCCGGTTACCCATCGGTTGGGGCACGCGCCCCGTCGTGAGGTAGGTGGCCGCCTGGTTGATCAATGCCGAGAGCAGCGCGGAAAGGAGCGGGACCTCGACCCGCTGGCCCCGGCCCGACCGTTCCCGCTCGAAGAGGGCAGCGAGGATCGCGTTCACGGCGAACTGGGCGGTGAGGACGTCCACGACGGCGACGCCCACCTTGCGCGGCTCGCCGCCGGGGTCGCCGGTGACCGACATCAAGCCGCCGACTGCCTGGACCAAGAAGTCGTACCCGGGAAGTGCCGCCCCCTCCCCCGACGTCCCGAAACCCGACACCGAGCAGTACACGACTCTCGGATTCACCTCGGCGATCTCGTCGTAGCCGATGCCGAACTTGCCGGCCGTGCCGGGGCGGAAGTTCTCGACCACCACGTCGGCGCGCGCGGCCAGCAGCCGGGCCTTGCGCCGGCCTTCGTCGGTGCCGAGATCCCAAGCCACGCCTCGCTTGTTGCGGTTGATGCTCAGGTAGTAAGAGCTCTGGCCCTCGACGAAGGGCGGGCCGAAGCCGCGTGTGTCGTCGCCCGCGCCGGGTCGCTCGACCTTGATGACGTCGGCACCGAGGTCCCCGAGGAGCATCGTGGCGTACGGCCCGGCCACCACCCGGGAGAAGTCAGCGACGAGGATCCCCTGCAGCGGCCCGGCGTGCCCGGTTCCGTTGACGTCAGCCCGTTCGCCGCCCGGCGGCAGGTCGGTCACCGCTCGTCGAAGGCGAGCTGTTCGGCCAGCATGCCTGCAACCGATCCAGCCACGATGTCCTCACCCACGAGTTGGGCGCCGGCCTCCGCCATCGCACGAAGTGCCTGCTCGGTCGTCGCGGGTGCGACGCCGGCGGTCGCCTCGACGAGCACCCGCACCTGGAAGCCGAGCTGGAGGGCATCGAGGACCGTCGCTCTCACGCAGTGGTCTGTTGCGATGCCGCAGACGTCGAGCCGGTCGATGCCGTGGTCGAGGAGCCAGGTGGCAAGCGCTGTGCCGCTGGCGTCTTGACCCTCGAAGGCGGAGTACGCCGCTTCCTCGGCCCCCTTGTCGAACACCGAGTCCCAGTTAACGGCAGCGATCGCCGGGTGCAACTCGGCCCCCTCGCTGCCGCGGACGCAGTGGACGGGCCAAGACGTCTCGAAGTCCGGTAGGGCTCCGTGCTGGGCGAAGTGCGTGCCAGGGTTGACGTGCCGGTCCCGGCTGGCGATCACGGCCGCGTAGGCGGGGCGCTCTGCGTCGATCAGCTGGGCGATGCGCCACGCCACAGCGTTGCCGCCAGCGACCGCGAGGGACCCATCCTCGCAAAAGTCCCGCTGCACGTCGACGACGAGCAGGGCGACAGAGGGCGACGCCGGCTGGGGTGTGGGCGGCTGGCCACGCGAGTCCGACTGCGCCGGTTGCGCCGACTGCGCCGACTGCGCCGACTGCGCCGACTGCGCCGACTGCCCCGACTGCGCCGGATGCGCCGGTTGCGCCGGCTGCG
>JBEKLQ010000075.1:0-21036 GCA_050010115.1 Acidimicrobiales bacterium
GAAGAGCGGGCCACGGCTCCAATATATTCCGTTATCGACACGTGTCAAGTGTTCGGGATGACAGAAGCCACTGGTTGTCCATGGCCTCGCTCCACGGTTCAGAGATCCACTACGGGATCAAGTGGGGACAGGCGAAGGAACGTCTCGTGGACCGTGCGCGGCGATCAAGTCATGCCGGCGCCCACGAACTACCCGCCAGCCTGGTCCCTGAAGTGCCCCAGAACGACGTGGCCTCCCGCTGGTCTTGGGTGACCCCGAACGCCGGGTCGGTGAGACACATTCTGACCTCACAGCGATCGAGTGCTTGCTTTCGCGAGCGGCGCAGCCCGCTTAGATCCAAGCCGCTTTCCTGAGCGCGGCCGGGGAGGCGGTACTAGATTCCGCGCTTGCTGCCTGTTCGGGTACGGGAAGGGGACGAACATGTCGGACTATGCGCTGTTCCTCGGATGGAACCGGCCGGCGCGCGGACGCGAGGCTGGCGCTCTCGCCGTTCTTGGCGAGAGCGTCCAATTCTTTGGGGAGCTGCAGGAGGCAGGCGGGATCGAGTCGTTCGAGGTCTTCCTCCTCGAGCCTCACGGAGGAGACCTCAACGGCTTCATCCTCATCCGGGGTGAGCTGGCGGATCTGAACCGGCTCCGCCACGAGAATGAGCGATTCGCGACCATGCTGGTAAAGAACCAGCTGTACGTGGATGGCCTCGGAGTCCTGGGGGCGACGACTGGGGCGGCAATCTCACAAACTATGGGCATCTTTTCCGCCGCCCTCGGCGAGCTGTCCTGACGTGGCCGCCCTTGTTCACGGACCGGTGGCCGTCTTGGTCCAAGCGTGTGAGTTGCGCCACTGGCTGCGGCGCTGGAAGCCGGCTTCGGGCGACGCACCGGTCGCGATCGGCCGTGCCTGGCTGAACGCCTCGGGAGGTGGCCAGACCTCCGCGGCTGAGGTCTCCCAGCAGCCCTTGATCAGCTTGTGCCGGGACCAGCCGACCGCTCCGGCCTCGGCGAGCACTAGGTCCGCCGGTAGAGCGACCTTGCCACTCCGATGAGGGCCTCGGCGAGTTCGTCCCGACCGCCGGTTCGGGTATCGCTTCGGGCCTGTCACTGCGTGAGTGGCCGCGGAGGAGCCGATCCTGCGTCTGACGTCGTGCCCCATCTGATGCGCAGCGGCTCCTCGCCGAACTTCGCGAGAGGTTCGCGAAGATCGGCTTTGGAGCTGCACCCCGACAAGACGCGCTTCGACGCTCGTACCCGAGGCAGGACCCAGTGCGTTAGTAGCGCACTCTGGGTTCTATGCGGGGGACCGCCCTTAGGGCGGTCCCCACCACGATCGATCCAGGCGAGGATGCTGGCTCAGTGTCGAACGCGTCGCCTATCGGCCACCACAGCAGGACGAGCGTCCGGACGAGTAGAACCCGGTGTAGTTGGTGCCCCCATTGCCTGTCGCTCCAGCCGTCACGAACGACTTGTAGGCCTCCGGTGTTCCCGCCTGGTCCGAGTTGTGGTACGCATCCTGAGTCGTTGAGAGAAGCGGCTTGACCCGGAGTAGGTAGTAGTCCGTCGGCGTGGTTATCAGGTTGGTGTAGACGGCGGCGGCCCATTGCCACTGAACGCTAGAAACCCCAGTCAGCGTGAAACTTCCCGTCCAGGTGACCGGGCTGATCCCACCGGGAAGACCTCCGGCCGGCACGGCGAAGGGGACACCCGTGAGGAACACGTTGCCTCCGAAGCCCAGCGGAACCGTCATGATCCACCTGTTCTGAGAGGGACTGAATTGAGTGGTCGCGGTCGTCACCGACGACGAGAAGTTGATGGTTCCATTCGGCTGCGGCACCGTGTAGTGAGTGCCGCCCACACTGAACTTCACCGCCGAGCTGGTCCATTCGATCGTCCCACCACTCGACCCGACGCCACGCGCCTCGACCGCGGCGTTGAACCAGATGTAGTCACCTCCAGGGATACTCGTGCTGTTGAAGCTGGACTCCTGGCACGTGACGGGGTGACCGCAGTACTTGAAAGAGGTCCTTAGTCCCGAGTAGGGGGTTGTCGTCGGTCCGCCGACGGGGCCAGTGTGAACGTCGGCCTGAAATGAGCAACCGGGCACGTTCGGAACCGGCAGACTGAGCTGGCCGTTGAAGACGGTCGTCGTAGTACTCAACACCACCAAACCCGTCGTGTCGTGCAGTATCAGTTCCCAGCTGGCGGCTGGGCCCGCAGGGATCGTGAACGTTGCCTCGGTCGGGGTGACGACGGGACAGATGTTCGGTGCGCTGGCGCACGTTGGTGGCGGTGTCCAGCGGGTTGATGCCGCCGCTTGCCCGGCGGTCGCGAGAGTCACGAGGAATATGCCGGTAACACACGCCACGAATGTCCGCAGGAACACCGACCGGACTCTGCCGGTCAATGACTCACTAGTAACCGACGACGCACCACTCTTTTGAGGGAAAAGGTCTTGTTCCACTGCCGTCCTCGCTTCTTCCTCGGCTTACGCCATCCAATGACAACATTATATAAGGCGCTGATGGAGTTGCCTCAGAAAAAGACGGGGAGTGGCCGCATGAACACTGTGCGTGGCCTCGTCGTCGCCTCATCTGCAAGCGCACGTAAGTCCGACGACCCAGGCCCGTCGTGGGAGCGCCACTTATGGCACAAAATGTGCTGAACCGTAGAGCCCCATATCGTCCTGTAATCGTCGCAACTCGACGCCCGCCCGGCGAGCCCATCGACCGTCCTGTCGGTCAAGGCACCCTTGGAAGGCGCGTGCTCTGGTCCCCGCAGCCTTGCTGCTTGCGCGCTGGCCAGGCGGGCGCCGCTGTGGGGCGCTGCCGAGGGCGCGCCGATCCGACTTGGCGCCGCCGCCTATCCTGGCGAGGTCATGGCAGCCGAGGACACGAAGGATTCCGAGGCGGCTGATCCCAGTGCCAGGCCGCCCCGGCGGCACCGGCGGCGCCGGCGGCGCCGGGGCTGGAAGCTGATCCCGATCACGCTCATCGGGTTGATCCTCGTGTTCGCCGCCTTGGCGGCTGCTGCCGCTCTGCTCAGCCAGGGGTCGCTCCGCAGCGGCGTCGACGAGCTGTCGAAGGCGATCGACGCCGTCCACCAGGGTGACCGGCACGCCGCCGTGCAGGACCTCAATGGCGCCACCGGGGACTTCGCCCGGGCGCACTCGGTGCTCACGGCCTGGTGGACCGAGCCCGCGGTGCTCGTCCCGGGTGTCTCCGAGCAGCTCAACGCGCTGCGGTCGGTGGCGGGCGCCGGCGGCGAGGTGTGCTCGGCGGGCCTCCACGTCAACGAGGCCCTCACGACCGAGGCCGTGCCGCACGGCCAGGCGCTCATAGCGATGCTCCGCCAGCTCGAGCCCGCCCTCACCGGCGCCGAGTCGAGCCTCGCCAAGGCCGAGGCGCAGCTCTCCGGCGCCCGGTCCTCTCTGCTGCTGCCGCCGATCTCGAGCCGGCTCGACGAGGCGGTGACGAAGGTGTCGAACGCCACCCACGAGGATCAGGTCGCCGTCGCCGGTGTCAGCGCAGCCGTGCAGTTCCTCGGCGGCGACGGGCCCCGCTCTTATTTCCTTGCCGTCCAGACCGAGGCGGAGTCACGCGCCTCCGGGGGCGTTATCGGCAACTACGGCATCGTGACGGCCGATGACGGGACACTCCACCTCACGCGGTTCGGGACGGCCCAGTCGCTTGAGTCGAGGGGCGATGTGGCCACGCGCAAGCTGATCGCCCCTGCCGACTACGTGGCCCGCTATGGCCAGTTCGAGCCCGCCTCGTTCTGGGCGAACGTGCCGATGTCACCCGACTTCCCGACCGTCGCCGAGGTGATCGAGGGCCTCTACCCCCAAGAGGGTGGCGCCCCGGTCAACGGGGTGATCTCCGTCGACCCGTTCGCCTTGGCGGACCTCCTGCAGGCGACCGGCCCGATCGTCGTCAAGGCGTGGCCACAGCCGATTACGGCGGACAACGCCGTCGCCGTCCTGCTGCACGATCAGTACGACAAGCTGACCGGCACGCCCAGGACCAACTTCCTCGGGGACGTCACGAAGACCGTCTGGCACCGCTTCACCGACGGCGACCTGCCTGATCTCGCGACCCTGATACGGGATCTCAGCCCGGCCTTCGCCCACAAGGACCTCCTCCTCGCGAGCACGTCGCCGGCGACCGAGGGTCTGCTCCGCCAGATCGGCGCCGCCGGGGCCTTCTCGCCGCCCACCAACTCGGACTTCCTCGCCATCACCACCCAGAACAGCGGCGAGAACAAGATCGACTGGTACCTGCGTCGCTCGATTGACTACCAGCTTTCCTACGTCCCCAAGACAGGGGCGATCATCGCCACGGTGACGGTGAGCCTTCACAACCTCGCGCCGACCACGGGCCAGCCGCCCTACGTCATCGGCTGGGGCGGCCAGCAGTTGACGAAGACGCCGGGTGAGAACCACTGCTACATCACGATCTACACGCCGTGGCCCTTCGTCGGGGCGACGATCGACGGCAAGGTACTCCTGCTCGCCCCGAACCGCGAGCTCGGGGTCTGGGCCGACTCCGCCTTCGTCTCTATCCCGCCTGGCGGCACGACGACGATCTCCGTGCTGCTGACTGGGCACCTGCGACCCGGCTCGCCCTACCGCCTGACGATGAGCCGGCAGCCGATGGTGGCTCCCGACGAGGTGCAGGTCGGCGTGCAGCTGCCGGCGGGGGACCGCTTCAGCAACCCGAGCGCCGGGCTCTCGCTCACCGACGAGGGCCGTGAGGCGGCAGCCCGGTTCGAGTTCGAGTCCAACACGTCGTTCTCGGCCTCGGTTGGAGGATGACGCCGGCGGGTTCGTGCCGGCGCCGGGGGCCGAAGGGCTGCCGGGCGCCGTGATCGAGGCGATGGCCCCGTGACCATCGAGTTGTCGCCCTGACCTGGAGGATCGCTGACCGATCCCTATCCGCGGGGCTGACCAGCCGACAGAGTACGCTGTCGGGGTTGCAGAACTGCGGGACCGGCTCTCCATCGAGCAGGTGCGGCGGTTTTGCTGCGCGCGGAACGACAGAACAGATCGTGAGTAGATGACTGACCCCTACGAAGCTCCCGAGCCCACCCTCGGCTCCTACGTTGCGGTCCTGCGGCGCCGGAAGTGGTGGGTGATCGCCGTCACCCTGCTCGGCGTGGTGGCCTTGGTCGGGTATGCGCACACCCAGCCCAAGGCCTACTCGGCCGACGCACAGCTGCTGGTCCAACCGGACGCGTCTTCGGTCGTCTCGAGCGGGGCGGCGCAACCGATCACTCAGACCGACGTACTCACCGAGCTGCAGCTGGTGACCAGCTACCCGGTCAAGGTGGTGGTCGCTAAGAAGCTGGGCAGCGTGCCCAACGTCAGCGCTGCCGAGGTGGGCCAGACGAACGTCATCTCCGTGACCGCCACCGCGGCCAGCCCGGCCCGGGCCGCCTTGATCGCAAACGCCTATGCGAACGCCTTCGTCACCTGGCAGCGATCGGTCACCATCAGCAGTTTGGCCGCGGCCGAGTCGCAGCTCACCCAGCAGATCGACAAGATCGGCGCCCAGGCCAAGTCGCTCGAGTCGAACCCGGCGTCGGCCGCCGAGGTGACCGCACTGCTCACCCAGGAGGCCGCTCTGAAGGACCAGCTGGCCCAGCTCCAGGTGAACGGGGCGGTAAATACCGGCGGGGTCGAGCTGGTCACCCCGGCCACCCTGCCCAGCGCGCCGAGCTCACCCAAACCGTTGCGCGACGCCATCCTCGGGTTCGTCCTCGGACTGCTGCTCGGGATCGGGTTGGCCCTGGTGGTGGAGCACGTCGACGACACCGTCTACCTGAAGGAAGAGGTGGAGCGGCTCGCCCCCGGATCGCGGGTCTTGGCACTCGTTCCGATGGTGAGCTCGTGGAGCAAGAAGAAGCAGGCGTTCGTCGTCACCGCGACGCAGCCGAACTCGGTGGCCGGCGAGGCCTTCCGCTCGCTGCGGACCTCGCTGCAGTTCGCCGCCCTGGACGCCCAAGCCAAGGTGATCCTGGTGACCAGTCCGGGCGAGGACGAAGGGAAGAGCTCGACGGTGGCCAATCTGGGCATCGTGCTGGCTACCGCCGGGGAGCGGGTGGCTATCGTCTCGTGCGACTTGCGCCAACCCCGCCTCGGTCAGTTCTTCAAGCTGGACGAACGGGTCGGCATGACCACCGTGCTGCTCGGCCAATGCTCACTCGAGGAGGCGCTCCAGCCGGTGCCGGACATCGACGGGCTCTCGCTGCTGGCCACGGGGGAGCGGACGTCGGACCCGACCGGCGTGCTGACTCACCACCAGTTGGTCGGGGTGCTCGAGCGGCTGGGCAGGATGTTCGATCTGGTGCTCGTCGACAGCCCACCGTTGCTGCCCGTCACCGACGCGGTGATCCTGGCCCAGGCGGTCGACGCCACGTTGCTGGTGGTGGCCGCTGGGCAGACCCGGGGCAAGGAACTGCGCCGGGCGACCGAGGCGCTGTCCCTCGTTCAGGCCACGACCATCGGCGTGGTGCTGAATGAGGTTACGAAGTCGACCGGGTACGGCTACGGGTACGGCAAGCGCTACGGGTACGGCACGTACACGACCGTCGGCGTGGCCGCCAATGGCAACGGCAACGGCAACGGCACGCACGCATCCATCAAGTCGTCCGTCAAACGCAAGGGCAAGCACGCACCCACCAGGGCATCCGTCAACGGCAGGAACGCTCAGCCGATTGGCGTGGGGCCGGCGCTGCCCATGGCACCGGACGAACGGAGGACCTCATAACCGAGGCATGGCGAAGACATGCGGCCGATGCAGACAGCATGGGACGGATGTACCGGTGGCTTCGGCGGTGCCGGCCGGTGCTGTTGCCGACGGTCGACGCCCTGACGTGGGCGATGCTGCTCTACGTGCTGTCGCTGCTCCGCTTCGACCTGCGGACACCACAGATCAGGCTCGGCCAGTTCGCGGTCGTGGTGGTCATCGCCGCGGTCTCCCAGGTCGCGCTGGGCTACGGAACCGTCCTCTACCGCACGAAGTGGAAGGTCGGTAGCTTCGAAGAGGCTGTGGCTCTGGCCTGCACGGTCGCCGGCACCACGAGCGTCCTTCTCGCCTATGAGCTTGTGCTCCGTCGCCATACCGTTCCCATCAGCGCGGTGGTGGTCTCGGGGGCCGGGGTCTTCGTCGTCGTTGCGGGCTACCGGGGGGCGTGGCGGATGGCGTGGGAGCGTCGCACGCGCTCGGCGATGGCGGAGCCGGTGATCGTCTACGGAGCAGGTGTCGGGGGTCGACAGGTGCTGGAGGCACTGCTGTCCGACCCGGCGAGCCCGTACCGGGCGGTGGCACTGCTCGACGACGACCCGGACAAGCAGAACCTGCGGATCCGCCACCTGCGGGTGGCTGGGCGGGGCACCGATCTCGGGCGGGTGGCGACGGCCACCGGCGCCACCGTGGTCATCATCGCCATCCCGTCGGCCGGGTCCGAGATCATCCGGGAGGTGGCCCAACAGGCCGGCGAGGTGGGGTTGTCGGTGCTGACCCTGCCCCCGGTGTCGCAGCTGTTCTCGCCGGCCATCGGGATCGGCGACATCCGGCCGGTGACCAACGAGGACCTGCTGGGCCGGCGCACCATCGACACCAGGGTCGAGGAGATCGCCGGATACCTGCAGGGTCGGCGGGTGCTGGTCACCGGGGCTGGCGGGTCCATCGGCTCGGAGCTGTGCCGCCAGATCATCCGCTTCGCCCCGGCGGATCTCATCATGCTCGACCGGGACGAGTCGGGGCTGCACGAGGTGCAACTGTCGATCGAGGGTAGGGCCATGCTCGACTCGCGCTCGCTCGTGGTGTGCGACATCCGGGACGAATCAGCCCTGGCCGCGGTGTTCGCCGAGCACCGTCCCGAGGTCGTGTTCCATGCGGCGGCCCTCAAGCACCTGCCCCTGCTCGAGATGTGGCCGGCCGAGGCAGTCAAGACGAACGTGTTCGGGACGCAGAACCTCATCGACGCGGCCAAGCGGGTCGGGGTGGCGAAGTTCATCAACATCTCGACCGACAAGGCGGCCAACCCGACCAGCGTGCTCGGCTACTCGAAGCGGGTGGCCGAGCGGCTGACAGCGGAAGCGGGCAATTACGGGAACGGGGCGTATCTGAGCGTGCGGTTCGGCAACGTGCTGGGCAGCCGGGGGTCGGTGCTGACCACGTTCCGTCAGCAGATCGAGTCCGGCGGCCCGGTCACCGTCACCCATCCCGAGGTGACCCGGTACTTCATGACCGTCGAGGAGGCCGTGCAGCTGGTGATCCAGGCCGGCGCCATCGGCGACAACGGCGAGGCGCTCGTCCTCGACATGGGCGAACCGGTACGGATCGCCGACGTGGCGCGCCAACTCGTAGCCCAGGCCACGCGACCGGTGGAGATTGTCTACACCGGGCTCCGACCCGGGGAGAAGCTCCACGAGGACCTGCTCGGGACCGGCGAGGTGGACGTGCGGCCCCACCACCCGCTCATCTCCCACGTACTGGTGCCGGCGATCGCGCGCGGATGGGAAACCGTATTGCAATTAGATGGACGTCCGGAACACCTGGTCTCGTGGTTGCAGCATCGCTGCCAACTCGAGCCCATAGGCGGAACTGACGGGCGCCATTCGGCCTCAGCCTCGTCGGGTGCGCCAGCAACAGCCGCAACCACCGGCACGGTGTTTCGCTGATGGCCCGCTCCCACGGACTCAGGTCAGCTTGGTCGCGGTCGGGCGGGTATGCCGACGGCCACCGTTCCCGGTGCGATGTCTCGGGTCACCACAGCACCGGCCCCGACCATCGCGCCCCGGCCGATGGTCACGCCCGGGATAACGGATACCCCCGTCCCTAGCTCGACCTCGTCCTCGAGGGTCACGTTGCCGCTGATCGCCGTCAGCGGGGCGACGGTCACGTACTCCCCGATGCGGCAGTCGTGCGCGATTGCAGACTGAATGTTAACGTGCGTGTGACGACCGAGACGAACGTTTGTCGTGACGGTCGCTCCAGCGCACACTATGACGCCGGGTGCCAATTCGACGTCCAGCCCGACCCACGCCAACGGGTGGACAATCGGAGCGGCGGCCGACGCGCCGAGCGCCGCCAGTCGCTTGTCGACGGCACGCCGGACCGAAGGGCTCCCTATTCCTATGACGTATCGCGCGTCAAGGTTGCCGACCGATTCCACGGCGCCGATCAGCGGCACCGAGAGTCTTTCCAGTCTCGGGAGGTCCGGCACTCCGTCGTCAACCACTCCGACGACGTCGTAGATTGGCCGCTCCGCAGCACGGTTGCACGCTGCAGTCAATGCCACGATCTCACGACCGTGACCTCCAGCTCCGACAATCACGATCCGTTCGGCCACGGTTTCCACCCTCACAACCTCGTTCGGTTCGGCCCTTCTGTAGCCCACTCTCTTGCCGCGTCTGGACGCCTGAGTGATCGAAGCCCATCCCGCACCACCCCGAAACATCTCGCAAGCAGCGCGACTTGCTGTGCCTCAACCTAGTGCAGAGGTGGATGGCACGGTTGAGTCGCTGTACACCAGGTGAGGATGGGCAGCTTCGACGGGAAGGACTCCGCTGACGTGCGGAACGCAAGGTACGACATAATAGTGGCCGTGAAACGGATCGTCGATGTTCTCGGAGCGGCGGCCGCTCTGATCGTCGCGGCTCCTCTGATGCTCGTGATCTCCCTGCTGCTGAGAAGATCGCAAGGTCGTCCGGTGCTTTTCTGCCAGGACCGCGCAGGGCTCCACGGCAAGTCGTTTTCCATCAGGAAATTCCGCACGATGGCCGACGCTCGCGATCACGGCGGGCGCATGCTTCCTGACGACGAGCGGATCACGCCGATCGGAAGATGGCTACGCACGACCAGCCTCGACGAGATTCCGGAGTTCTGGAACGTGCTCATCGGGGATATGTCCCTTGTCGGTCCGCGTCCTCTTCCGCTCGAATACCTCCCGAGATATACCGAGCTAGAGAAGCGTCGGCATGACTGTCGGCCCGGAGTAACCGGATGGGCTCAAGTAAGCGGACGTAACGCCGTCGGTTGGGACGAGCGACTTGCCATGGATGTGTGGTATGTCGACAACCACTCCTTACGTCTTGATCTCCGAATCATCTTTCGCACGATTCTCGTAGTGGTGAAACGAGAAGGTATCGGAAGTCAAGATACGGAAACCATGGCACCGCTTCGTCCCAACCACGACAACAATGAACTCAGCATCGACTGATGGGTCGCATCTACCTTTCGCCGCCGGACGTTCGTCAGCTCGAGCGTGAACTGGTCAACGCCGCGCTCGATTCCAACTGGGTAGCACCAGTCGGCCCAGACCTCGATGCGTTCGAACGAGAAGTTGCCATAGCCACCGGTGTCCACGCAGCGGTCGGGCTCACAAGCGGAACGGCGGCTCTCCATCTGGCCATGCTTGAGCTGGGGATCACTACCGGACACAGCGTCTTCGTGTCGACGTTCACCTTTGCCGCCACCGCCAACGCGGTGGCTTACGTAGGTGCGACTCCCGTGTTCATTGACTGTGATGCCCTCACTTGGAACATGTCTCCTGACCTTGTCGCAGAGGAGTTGGGCCGACGTGCGAGACACGGAACGCTTCCCAAGGCAGCAATTGTCGTCGATCTGTACGGGCAGTGCGCAGACTACGACCGCCTCTTACCATTGTTTGCAGAGTACGGTATCCCAGTCGTGGAAGATGCTGCCGAGGCACTTGGAGCAACATATCGCGGACAACGTGCGGGGTCGTTCGGAATCTGTGGCGTGATGTCCTTTAACGGCAACAAGATCATCACCTGCAGCGGAGGAGGTATGCTGCTCTGTCACGATCAGACACTTGCCAGCCGTGCACGTCACTTAGCCACCCAGGCTCGCGGACCATATCCCTATTACGAACATAACGAGATCGGCTACAACTACCGCCTTTCGAATATACTTGCAGCCTTTGGACGTGGTCAGTTGGCATCGCTCGAGGACCGGATCGCACGACGACGACATGTCAACTTGACATATCGGCGGGCACTCGAGACGACTCCCGGCGTTTCCTTTCTTCCCATCGCCGATTATGGCACGCCAAACTATTGGCTGACATGTATTACAGTGAATCCCACACTTTCGAAGGTGACCTCGGAAGACATCCGGCTCCGTCTTGCGGAACTTGACATCGAATCCCGACCAACATGGAAACCGCTACACCTCCAACCGGTGTTTCGGGACGCACCGCGGATAGTTGACGGAACATCCGAGTCTCTTTTCGACTCCGGACTCTGCCTGCCGAGCGGGAGCGGGCTCTCGGACGCCGATTTGAATTTCGTCATCGACTCGTTGACTACATTCGTGACCGTCTGATGTCGGCTGATTCGGTACTGCGCGCCGCCCAACATGACCCCATCGGCGTCGAAACCATCCCTGAGCGGTTCCGCCGTGCGGAAACCGCCCGCGGCTACCTCGACTTCCTGAGGCTTGAGGCCCAGGCATCGGTCGTGCTTACCGACTCGGGCGAAGTACAAGAGGAAAGCACGGTTCTCGGAGTGCCCGGTGCTCGGCGACCCAGGGGCACACCCCCGACTATCGACACGTGATCCAGGCCCCGTATTCTCAAGCTAGCAAGCGGTGCCGGGAGTCCACGAAGGAGTGAGCGGTGCGTCAGATCATTCAGCAGTTGCGGGCGTCAACGCCTGAGATAGTCGAGACCTCACCGCAACGTCTACGCCCCGGGCACGTCTTGTTGGCCAACCGGGCCTCGGTGGTGTCCTCCGGAACAGAGCGCATGCTTGTCGAGTTCGCCGCCGCTGGCATGTTGGGAAAGGCGCGCCAACAGCCTGAGCGGGTCCGGCAGCTGGCCGACAAGGTCAGAACTGATGGTCTGCTGACCACGGTGGACACAGTTCGCGCTCGCCTCGACGAACCAGTGTCCCTGGGATACGCCTGTTGCGGCGAAGTGGTGGGACTCGGCGATGGCGTGACCGGACTTTCGATCGGTGATCTTGTCGCGTCCAACGGCCCACATGCCGAACTCGTCTCGGTGCCTCAGACCCTCTGTGCCCAGGTACCGATCGGTGTCTCGGCAGAGGAGGCCGCCTTTGCGACTCTGGGAGCGGTGGCACTCCAGGGAGTTCGCCTGGCAGCACCGGATCTGGGTGAGACCTTCGTCGTTACCGGACTGGGCCTAATTGGGCTGTTGGCAGTGCAGTTGCTCAGAGCCAGCGGGTGCGCGGTGATCGGCGTCGATCCCAACCCGGATCGCCTGGCGCTAGCGGAACGGCTCGGAGCCCAAACCGTTCGCTCCGACGGCAGTGTTGTCGAGACGGCACTGCATCTCAGCCGTGGACGCGGCGTCGACGGCGTGATTCTGACCGCGTCGACCCCGTCATCCGAGCCGGTACGACAGGCGGCTCATATGTGTCGCAAGCGTGGCCGGATCATCCTGGTGGGTGTCACTGGGCTCGATCTGCAGCGTGCCGACTTCTACGAGAAAGAACTCTCGTTCCAGGTCTCTTGTGCGTACGGACCCGGTCGATACGACCCGATCTACGAAGAGAAGGCCAGGGACTACCCGGCGGGTTATGTCCGTTGGACGGCTGGACGCAACCTCGAGGCAGTCCTCGACATGCTGGATTCGAAGCGGCTGGATGTGAATCCGCTGATCACCCATCGCTTTCTCTTCACCGAGGCCAAGAAAGCTTACGAGACGTTGACGAACAATTCCGCCGCCCTGGGAATCATCCTTGATTACGGACGATCGGAACCCCGCGTCTCTTCCCTCGCGCGGCCGTCGGCTTCCGAATCGTCCCCGTCCGAACCGGTAGCGATCACGCGCATGCCAATTCACGCACGCATCGGCGTGATCGGAGCCGGTCAGTTTGCCAGCACCGTCTTGCTGCCGGCGCTGCATAGCGCTGGTGCCGAGTTGGCCGCATTGGTCGGTAGTGGTGCATCTGCTGCTGCTGCGATGAGCCGCTTCGGTATCGGTCGGTTGGTTCCCGACGCCGGTAGCCTCCTCGAAGACGACGACATCGACGCCATCGTGGTGGCTACTCGTCATGACAGTCATGCCGATCTGGTAGCGCGGGCGTTGGAGGCGGGTAAGCATGTGTTCGTCGAGAAGCCCCTTGCTATCGACACGCAAGGACTCGAACGGGTCGTCGCCGCCTGGGAGCATGCCGGGGCCGACGGCGGGGCGCCCATCGTCGGCATTGGGTTCAACCGTCGGTTCGCGCCGATTACCGTGCGCATGGTCGAGTTGCTGCGCGGGGTGGCAGTTCCCAAAGTCGTGACGATCACCGTGAACGCCGGTGGGATTCCGGCCGAGCACTGGACCCAGGATCCCCTCATCGGCGGCGGGAGGATAATCGGGGAGGGGTGTCACTTCATCGACTTGGCACGGCACCTGACCGGCTCGGAGATCACGGCGGTATGGACTGCCTGGCTTGGTGGGCCAGGGCCGTCCGACTCGGCCGTTGTGACCCTCCAGCACGACGACGGTTCGATCTCATCGATCAACTATCTGACGAATGGTTCGAAGCGCTACCCCAAGGAGCAAGTGACGGTATTCGGAGGCAGCAGAGTGCTCGCCAATAGCAACTTTCTCTCCATGCGAGCGTTCGGCTTCGGTGGGGCACGTCCCATCCGACTGCTGCGTCAGGACAAAGGACATGCCGTCGGCGTAAGAGCGTTCGTGCAAGCCGTGCAACATCGATCCCCGTACCCAATCCCCTTTATGGACATCGCTGAAGTGACGGCAGCGACACTTCTCGCCGCCGAAAGGTGAATCCTCCCCCCCAGGAACTTGCGGCGCTAGCTCGCTCGGCTGCAAGGAGCTACGGCGTGCGAGGCATCATTCGCCGGACGATCTACGAGATCGATCGACGCGGTGGACTACTCGTCGCCCGGGAACGACGTGTCCCTCGTCAGGGGCCCTCCCTCCAACGGACCTTGGTGGTCGACGCCTCTGCCGTGGATCTCAGGGCAGACGACGATCGGGCCGGCTGCGCTGTGGCGGCTGTCGACGAACTGCTAGGCGGCAACCTCGCCCTCTACGGCGGAGCGGTCTCTTCGATTGGATGGCCCCCGCGATGGCACGTAGATCCCACAACCGGCCGGACACTGCCCGACGATGTGCATTGGTCAACCTTGTCGGATGCAAGCATGGGCATCGATGTCAAGGATGCGTGGGAAGTGGGACGAATGGGGTGGCTGGCCACGTGTGCACGGGCACTGGTCATCGCCGACGATGATCGGGCGGCCGAGTCGATGTGGGAAGCGATCGAGGACTTCGCACTCCGGAACCCACCATTCCTTGGAATCCATTGGATGAACGGCCAAGAGGTTGCGCTGCGAGGAATCGCGCTGCTCTTCGCTGGCGGAGTCCTCGAACCGCATCCGTCGACCACCGAACGTCGGCGATCGACCCTCGACGACCTGGTGGCGACATCGGTCGCACGGGTGCGGATGACACTCGGCTATGCCGCTTCGCAACGCAACAACCACTACCTCGTCGAGGCGGCGTTCTTGTGGTCTGCGGCAGCCATTTCGCCTGGCCTTCCGAGAGGACAGCAGATCGAACGGATCGCTGGACGAGCTCTCCGTGAAGCCGTGGTCGACCAATTCGGTGGCGATGGCTCCTATGCTCAGCATTCGTTCACCTACCAGCGTCTGGCGCTCCATGCGTTGCTGTGGGTCCGGTTCGTGGCCGAACGAACCGGACACCCGTTGCCATGCGACCTCGGCTCGACTTTCGCGAACAACGTCCGCCTGCTGGGTAGCCTGATGGACGAGAGCACCGGCCGGCTCCCGAACCTTGGATCGAATGACGGAGCGCTTGTCTTTCGATTGACCGGCCATCCGATCGGAGACTTTCGGCCCCTGCTGGCTCACGCGGCCGCCGCGGCGGGCATGCAATCCCCACTGCCGGCTGGCACATGGGACGAAGAAGCGCAGTGGTTCGGCCTGCAACCCTCGGCAAGCGAGACGTTCACAGCACCCGATCCTCCCACCGGCCCGAGCGCCTACCACGTGTTTCAGGGCCCAGCGAGCAGGGCAATGCTGCGTGCCGGACCGCTTCGTCATCGGCTCTCCCATGCCGATCAGCTACACCTTGATGTTTGGATCGGAGGCCAGAACGTTGCAATGGACCTCGGAACGTACCGCTACACCGCTCCGACGCCATGGCAGAACGCGCTTGCCGCCGATGTCGTGCATAACGTGCCACTTCCTTCTGGCGCGTCACAAGCTCGAAGGCGCGGGCGATTCTTCTGGCTCGATTGGCCCGAACCCACCGTCGTCGCCCGGGCTGAGGACGGTGACGCACACGTGGTAATCGTCGAGCTTACGATGCCCAATGCTCCTTCCGTTACCGTCCGGCGCCTCGTCGCACAACACGGTGACCGCTACGTCGTGGCGGACCTGCTTCGCCCCTCGGCTGGTACGGTCCGATGGAACCTCCCCGATGGGACCACGTTCACCCGCATCGGCGACGTGCTCATCGCCGAAGGTGACAGGTTTATAGGCCAGTTTTTCGGAGGTGCGGAGACGACATATCGAAACGGTCCAGCGTCGAGGGACGATCCCACGTCAGGCTGGGCGTCGCCCACCTACGCCACACTGGAGCCAGTTGCCGTTGTGCAAGTGGGTTGTGCGAATGACGGCACTGCAGTGGCGGTGTTCGCCCCCACAGGAGAATCACTCCTCGACGCATCCGATGTCCAGCAATGGCGATCAGTGGTCGTGGCAGGGACCTCCGAAGCGGCCAGGCATGCGGTGTCAACGCCGGGTGGCCAGGACCCCCTGGAGTAGTTCGTCGAGTTGGCCGGCGAGCACTTGCCGATCGAAGTGTCGCTCGACGTAGGTGCGCCCGTTGCGGAAGCGCACCGGATCGGCACGAACCTCGGACGCCATGGTCCGCATACCCGCAGCCAGTGCTTCCGGATCACCTGCATCGCAGGCAAACCCGGCACCCGCCATCCGGACGATCTCCGCCACTAGGCCCGGAACATTGGTCAGTACAGGGAGATTGGCTGCTAGATAGTCAAACAGCTTGTTCGGGCTGACCCCATAGCTGAAGAGTTCTACCGGAGCAAGAACCATAAGCCCGACATCGGCACTCCCGAGCAACTCGGGTATCTCGCTCTTGGGAACGGGATCACACAGTTCGAGATTGCCTAGACCCAGCTGCTTAACCATCGAAGTCAGCTCGACTTTCGCCGGCCCATCCCCTACCAGGATCACTTCGATGTCGTCGACACCGTCTCGCTCCAAAGCGGCGCACGCTCGGACCACCACGCCGAGCCCGTTCGCCGGTCCATGCGCACCCGTGTAGATGAAGCGCACGGCGTCCTGGCAACGCACAACGTCACTTGTCGGCTCGGCAAAATCCTGAAGATTGACACCATTGGGGATGTAGAAGATCTTGGCCGGATCAGCACCTCGGGCAGCAACGTGCTCGCGATTGCCCTCAGCCAGCACAATGACGGCGTCGGCGCGTCGATACATGACGTCAGCCATCCATCGCATCACCCGGTAAGGAATGCTCTCCTCGTCGCCTCCGCTCACCTCAGCATACGACTCGGGCCACAGGTCTCGCACTTCGAAGACGAAGAACCGCCGGCGAACCACGGATGCCAGCCAGGTCCCAAACGCAGCGAAAAGGTGGGGCGATGACCCGATAAAGACCGTACGGCGTCGAAGACGGCGGAAGGTGAGTAGGCCTGCTACCGAGGCGCCGAACAGCGACATGGAGAGCAGCCGCCGCCAATCGTTATGTTGGTATGACCATGCCCATAGATAAGTGAAGGAAACGCCATCAAGGGTGTCGTGAGCGGCCCGCACGTCGTATCTGTGTGATCGATGCCCATATGTCCGGGTAATGAGCGAAAGGTCGCTGGCGACAATCTCCACTTCCCACCCGAGAGACCTGAGCGTCGATGCAAGGTCGTAGTGGCGGGTGCCTCCGGGATATCCGGGCGGAATAGCGTATTGGTTGACCCAAATAACGTGACCACGAGGGCCGCCCGCCCGCGGTTCCCCTATGGCGCTCACGGCATATTCCCTAGCGCTGGGTCGTCGCGTCCGCCGGTGGAATAAGAAGTCGCTCATCTTGAAATGAATTCGCCGAGAAGTTGCTCCGCCAGTCCGAAGTACGCCCCTTGTCTAAAACCGCGTTGGCCTCCGGAGCCGGTTCCGGTTCGAAGCATGTGGGTCGGCACGCCGAATCCTCGCTTAGGGCGGGCGCCAATGAGATCCGGCAACTCCCGGGTCGCAAGCTCCCGAAGCAACCACTTCCCAGTCCTGTGGCGCACCAGAGCCTCATCCGGGAGCCGTAGACCCCAGCGCACCAGGTCGAGGTCTAGCAACGGTACACGGATCTCGACCGAGTGCTCCATGCCGCCGCGATCCGTATAGGCAAGACCCAGGCCGGGCAGATAGACAGCCAAGTCCAGCGCCCGAACTCGGCGCAACCGTGACCATCGCCGGGGTAGTCGCTCAAACACCTCGCGGTGGCGCTGGCATACGACATCGTTCGATACCTCGGCCTCCGTGCAGTCGAGCACGCGGGCTCGCTCCGCAGCCGTGCTGTACATGCAGAGCTGCATGTACCCGGACAGCTCGTCGCTCTCTCCTACCGCTCGTGCCAGCCGAGCAAGGTACTCGACCGACACGTTGCGGCCCGGCACCCCCTGCAAGAGGTTCGCCAGGGAGCGTCCGGCAGCTCCGAAGTGCCCGCGGCCAAGCAGCGGGGCGATGAGGTGGCGCCTGTAGCCTCCGAACAGCTCGTCGCCACCGTGTCCTGACACCAGCACCTTCAGGCCCTCGTCGTGCGCATACGACGCGATCCTGCGCGTCAGCTGGAAAGCAGGGTCCGCGAAGAGGTCACCCGAGGAGGGCAGGGTGTTGAAGGGCGTATCGCTCCCCGGCAGATAGTGGACGGGGGTTCCGAGGCTCTCGCCAAGGAGCCCGACGGCATGCGTGTCCTCTGCCAGGCCTTCATCGCGGACTTCGTGGGACCAGTCGATCGTGATGGCCCTGTCGACCTTGCCCCTGGCTGCCCACCACAGCAGACTGCTGTCGATCCCACCCGAGGCCATAATCCCGATAGGGACATCGGAAAGAAGCTGGCGGGACATTGCTTCCCGGATGAGCTGGGCCCCTTGTTCGACCAGGTCCACTCCGAAAAGGTCCTCTTGCTGCGTGGACTCGCCGATCACGTCAACGAAGACAGAGTCCTCGATAGTTCCGTTCGACCATCTGACGACATGCCCGGGAAGGATGGAGCGGCATCCCGAGTACGGGGTCCGGGGATCGGGAACCCATAAGAAGGAGAGGAATTGCGCGAGCGCGACGGGGTCCATTGACCCTATCGGAGCCCCAGCCACCTTTAAGGCCTCGAGTTCGGAGGCAAACCAGAGCGTCGAGTCCATGTAGGAAAGGAAGAGCGGCTTTACTCCCATCGGATCGCGCGCCAACACAACCTCCCCAGTTCGGCTGTCGGCCAACGCGATCGCGAAGATTCCGTTGAGCCGTGCGAGCCCGGACGGGCCTTCCATCTCCCAAAGATGGAGGATCACCTCGCCGTCGGAATGGGAGCGAAATCGGTGTCCGCTCTTCTCGCAATGGCGCCGGAGCTCAGGCGAGTTATAGATCTCTCCGTTGTACGACAAGAAGAGCGTCTCGTCCTCGTTCGCGAGCGGCTGGTTCGCAGCTTCAGAGAGGTCGACGATCGAGAGTCTGGTATGGGCGAGCGTCCATGAGCCGGAGGTGCCGTCCTTGTGGAGAAAGCCGGCGTTGTCGGGCCCCCGATGACGCAGCGCGGCTAGCACGCCCGTGCCGAGATCAGCCTCGCGGCCTACGGAGGCACAACCGGCTATCCCACACACTCCTGTACCAGCTCCCTCGTCCCCTTGTGCTGCGCCTATCCGCGCGCTCGACGCCTCGGGGCATTCTGCCAAGGCTTCGGTACACAGGCTAGCGCCTTGCTGCTCGGTAACCAGCCCGGTGGTCGCATGACCCCACGCGGGACGGCTATCGAGGACCTGGCCGAGAAGGCGTCGACGGCGAACCCGGACCGGAGCCGGGCGACATCCGGTCGCAAGCGCAACGCCGTCGAGGGGGCGTCTTTCAACCTGGCCCCACCTTCGTAGCCCACAAGGCGCCGGCTGCAGGTTTGCCACCGACCCTTCAAGGAGGTATGTCCTGCTGCCCTGGCTCGATTGACTGGCTTGATAACGACAGATCCCAGTGGGAGGCTCTCACGCTGATAGTACTGCGCTCATTCGGAGGGCTCAAGCGCTAGCGCGGTAGCAGGTTACCGAGACGGCTAGGCTCCGACCAGGCCATCTTGGGGGCGTCTCTCGGCACACCGGCCCGGAACCCGCGAAGCCGTCCCGACGTGCCCCGTAACCTGGGCTGTCAATGGTCATCGAGTTCCGCGCGCTGACGGCCACGAGAACCGCGCGGTGACGGGCAAGAGCGCCTGATCGTCTCGGCGGTGGCGACCCGCTTCACCGACCGAGTCCATCCCTCGTCGTTGGCGAGGTCGTAGACGCCTAAGCCCGCCTAAGCCCAATACTCATAAGTTAGAACTACACCTGTGGTATTCTTCGAAGTGTGCCACGGGCAGGGTGGGTCAAGCCGCAGGATGACCAGCGCCTAGCCGATCACATCGCGCTCGGGGTGCTCACTCGTCGGGGTGCTCACTCGTACGTTTCCTCCCCAGTTGGTCGACGCTGTTCTCGCCGAGACGGGCCGCCAGGAGGAGCGGCACCGCCTCCTGCCGGCTCGGCTCGTGGTCTATTACGTCCTGGCCATGGCGCTGTTCAGCCAAGCTGGCTACGAGGAGGTGATGCGCAGCCTGGTCGAGGGGCTGTCCTGGCAGTCGGGCTGGCGCCAGACCTGGTCGGTGCCGAGCCAGCCGGCCATCTCCCAAGCACGGACCCGCCTCGGGCCAGATCCGCTCGCTGCGCTCTTCTCCCGCGCCTGCGTGCCGCTCGCACAGCCCGGCACTCCCGGTGCGTTCTACCGTCAGTGGCGCCTCGTGAGCATGGACGGATCCTGCTTGGACCTCGCCGATACGCCGGAGAACGAGGAGGTGTTCGGGCGCCCGGGCTCGAGCCGGCGCGAGGGCGGGACCGGCGCCTTCCCACAGCTGCGCCTGGTGGCGCTCGCCGAGTGCGGCACGCACACGATGTTCGCGGCAAGCTTCGGCCCGTACTCGACGGGCGAAGCGACGCTCGCCCGCGAGCTGATCGGGTCCCTGGGCGCGGGCATGCTAGTGCTGGCGGACCGTGGGTTCACCAGTCACCCGCTGTTCTCCAGCTTCGCCGCGACCGGTGCGGACCTGTGCTGGCGTGTCAAGGACAACGCGATACTGCCCGTGCTCGAGCGCTTCGCCGACGGCTCGTTCCGATCCGAGATCGTCGCCAACCCCGACAGGCGTGCCCGCAAGGACGTGATCAGTGTCCGCGTCGTCGAGTATGGCCTTGATGACCCTGGCCGGCCGCAGGCAAAGGACCGCTACCGACTCGTGACCACGATCCGCGACCCTGACGCCGCCCCTGCGGCCGAACTGGCGGCGCTGTATGCCGAGCGCTGGGAGTTCGAGAGCGTGCTCGACGAGCTGAAGACGCACCAGCGCGGCCCGCGCGTCGTGCTGCGGTCAAAGACACCCGACGGCGTGCGCCAGGAGGTTTGGGGCTACCTCTGTACCCACTACGCCATCCGCGCGCTCATGGCGACCGCCGCTTCAGAGCAGGGTCTTGACCCTGACCGGCTCAGTTTCACTCGATCGCTGCATGCTGCCCGCCGCAGCGTCCGCGCCGGCATCGGCACCACCACGCTGCTCATCGCTATTGCCATGCCGACTGTGCTCGCCGAGATCTGTGCCGAGGTATTGCCGGAGCGCCGGCTGCGCTCGGCGGCACGGGTCGTGAAGCGGAAGATGAGCAAGTACGGGGTGAAACGCCCCGTTCACCGTTCCTGGCCCCGCCCATTACGGCAGATTGCCGAAGCTGTGCGGGTCATTGCTCCTCCGTAACTTATGAGTATTG
>JBEKLQ010000076.1:0-19271 GCA_050010115.1 Acidimicrobiales bacterium
ACGCAGGGGTCGGCCTCCACGGGCTGATCTGGACCTCACCACTCGGCTGGGTGGAGGAGCTCCGACCTCTCGCCTCGCCCCGGCCGCTCGCCCTGCTACCAATCGTCGCCTTCATCGCGGCGCTGGCTGTTGTCGCGGTGCACCTCGCCGGCACTCGCGACGCGGGGGCGAGCATCGTGGCGGACCGGGCACACGCACCGGCCCACCTCGGGCTGCTCTTCGGTCCGAGTGGACTTTCGATTCGCCTGATGCGGGCCACGGTCATCGGCTGGTGGGTGGCCATCGACCTCTCGGCATTCCTCTACGGGGTCATCGCGAAATCAACCGGAGCGACGGTTTCGGGCTCGGTCAAAGAGGTGTTCTCCAAGCTCGGAGCGACTGGCACAGGAACCGACGCGGTGCTTGGCGTGTACTTCCTCATCGAGGCGATCCTGATCGGCTTCGTAGCCGCCGGCCAGGTCACCGCGGCGCGCGCCGAGGAGTTAGGGGGCATGCTCGACCACTTCGTGGTCCGGCCGGTCTCCCGTGCCGCGTGGCTCGGCGGGAGGCTCCTCGTGGCGCTCGTCGTCTTGGTGCTGAGCGGTGTCGCGGCCGGCGTCTTCGCCTGGTTCGGAGCCGCTAGCCAGCACGCAGGATTGAGCTTCACGGGCCTGGTCGGGGCTGGCGTCAACCTCGTGCCACCGGCGATCGTCATCTTGGGGATCGGCATGCTTGCCTTCGGCATACGGCCTCGGGCTGCGTCGATCGTGGTCTACGCCGCGCTGGGTTGGTCGCTGCTCATCGTCATCGTGGGTGGCTTCGGTACCATCAGCCACTGGGTGCTCGACACCTCGGTGTTCCACCACATGGCGTCGGCTCCCGGCGTGCCACCAAACTGGGAGGCGAACGGCATCATGACCGCCGTCGGGGTTGCCGCAGCGCTCGTCGGGGGGCTGGCTTTCAGGCGACGGGACCTGCAGGGAGCATGACCACCGAGCGAGCAAATCCCTCTGCTCCTGCGGGCATCCTGATCAACGAGCGGTCCGTGGCGCTCGAGGATCTGACCGCGCGGGCACGGATCCGTGAAGCGGCCCTCGAGCACTTCGCCCGTGACGGATACGACCGTGCGACGATCCGCGCGATCGCGAAGACGGCTGGTGTCTCCCCCGGACTGCTCCGCCACCACTACGGATCAAAGGAAGCCCTGCGGGAGGCGTGCGACCACTACGTTTTCGAGATGCTGCACCGCGCCAATGCTCAGGTCCTCGAGGATCCCGGCGCGACGCCACAGACCCAGCAGGCATCAAAGGAGTTCGGCCGCTACGTGGCGCGCTCCCTCGCAGACGGGTCTCCCACCGTGGGGCCGATCTTCGACGAGATCGTGACGATGACCGAACAGTGGCTTGCACGCGCCGACGATTCGCGCAGGGACACGCCCGCAGTCGATCGAAGGATCCGCGCTGCGCTCGTCACCGCCATGAAGATCGGCATCCCGCTTCTCCACGAGCATGTGTCCCGCGCCCTCGGCACGGACATGTTCGGGCCCGAAGGAGACCGCCTCATCACGTTGGCGCTACTTGACATCTACTCCCACGCGCTGATCGACGACGACGTTGCCACCTCCGCCGCAGCGGGCTACGAGGAGCCCCACGGTAGGCCAGACTCGTTCAGTCCAGCTCGGGATTGACGAGGAGCAAATTCGAGCCCGGGTGGTTGAGATCCTTCTGGATACTTCGTGGCTCGGAGCGCAACCTGGAGAGTCGAATTGAGTGCCAGGTGTTGCCGTGGATTTGCCGAAGCGACACGGCCTCGAAATGGAGCTAGCGAGCGCATAACGACGACGTCCCATTCGACCGGTAGCGCTCGTAGTCGGTGTTATGCGAGTAGCCATGGTCCTACCCGGCTGCAGTCGCCGCGGTCCTTGCTCGTGCAGCGCATCCGCCGAGTTCTCAAGGCGGCCGAACGCGAAGCAGTTGCCCGTCAGCGTGCTTGGTCAGGGCGGCTCAGCACCTGGCGTCTGGAGGCCCGTGTCAGCGAGAATCGTATCTGCCTGCTCGACCCAGGCGATGACGATCTCATGGATCTCCTGAGGGAGATCGCGTCGCAGCCGTGCGATGGTCTGAAAGGTGAACGCTTGGTGGAGGGTCGGGGCTGTCGGGGGGCACCGGCTTCGCCACTCAACGTGGCCCGCGGAGGAACCCCGTTGCACCACATCTGCACCACGAACGTCGGTGGCAGAGGGTCCTCGACGGTCACGAAGGGTCATGTACAAAGGCCAGATGACCTGCACTATTGCCAAATCGACCAGGTGGCGGCAGTGGGCGGCACAGCACTGATAAGGCCGAGGTTCTCGACTAAGCGGCCCGCCTCGACCCGTGAGCGGACGAACGGCTCGGGCAAGCCGCAAGAGGCCCCAACTGACGGCGATGGGAGTCGCCAGCGAGCCGGACTTCACCTGGCGCCGATGGTTCAACACCTCCGCGTCTGCCTCGCCGGAGAGGGCCGCACCTACGCGTTCGAGCAAGTCGCGCTGGCCCGCAAGGCTCGACGCACCACTACGAGTGGCGAATCACGCAGCGTGAAGCTTTGACCACCTAACTGACCACCAAGCCGATGGACTCAGTCGGATTGATCCGGACTTCGTCAGACAACGCACCCGCTTGACCTGCGGGAATGGCCCGACCTCGGACGCCCTCAGACGACCTTGATGGGATTGGAAATCGTGTGACCTGCAAGGGTCCGTGGGTTCAAATCCCACCTCCTCCGCTGGAAGCAAGCGCTCGTCAGCCCGGCACAGCGCGGTTGAGCCGACGAGTGTCCTTCGCGTGTAAGCATGCGGAGGCGCCATGGAGCGCCCGTACCACGTTGCACTCGGAGGACAGCGTTGCGGAGCCGGATCAAAGGAGGCGACTGGCCGCTCATCGGGCGGGCCGAGGAGCTCGAGCTGCTGCGCGAGATGCGGCACGCCAGGCCGCCCTTGAGCGCCGTCATCAACGGCCCTGCCGGCGTCGGGAAGTCACGGCTCGCCCAGTCCGCCATGGAGGAGGCAGCTGAGGAAGGCTGGGCGACGCTGACGACGCGAGGCAGTGCCGGCATGTCGGCCGTGCCGCTCGGCCCGCTGCGCGGCGTGTTGAGCGTTCCGAGCACGACCGAGCTCGCCGAGCTCACCGACGCCGTTCGGCGGGCGCTCGTGGAGATGCGCTCCGGAAGAGGGTTGCTCGTGCTCGCAGACGACTGTCAGTCGTTCGACGAATTCTCGGCCGGGCTGCTCCATCAGTTGGTCGCCGACGGCTCGATCCTCCTGGTCGCCACCGCAAGATCCGGGAGCAGCCCTCAGCCAGCCCTCGTCGACCTCTGGAAGGACGGACTGGCGGAGCGCATCGAGCTGCAGAGCCTCTCGCTCCCCGAGGCGGCTCGGCTGCTGTCGCTCGCCCTCGCCGGGAGCGTGCAGGACAGCAGCGCCAATCGGATCTGGCAGACGTCCGGCGGGAATCCCCTTTACCTCCGTGAGGTAGTGCTGGCGAGCCTGGAGACGGGCGCCCTCACGCTGGTCGAGGGTGAATGGCGGTGGCGGGGCGAGTGGGCGACGGGGTCCCGGCTGCAGGAGATCGTGGCGTCCCGATTCGGACGGCTCGACCCGGACGAGTTGACGACCATGGAGATGCTCTCGCTCGCCGGGTCGCTGCCGCTCGATCTCGTGACGAACCTCACTTCCGAGCAAGCCGTCAGCCGCCTCGAGGAGCACGCCCTCGTGACGATCGAGCGGAGCGGGCGCCGCCATGAGGTGGCGATCGCCCACCGGGTGCATTCCGAGGTGCTCCGCTCGCAGATGCCGGCGCTGCGGCAGCGGGCGCTCCGGCGCAACCTCGTTGACGCCGTGCAGTCCACGGGCGCTCGCCGGGTCGTCGACAACGTGCGCCTGGTGTGCTGGTCGCTCGAATCGGGCCTCGACGTGGACGCCATAACGCTCGCCCTCGCCGCCGACACTTCGCTCTTCGGCATCGGCCACGCCATCGCCGGCAGGTTGCACGAGATCCTGCCTGATGCTGTCCCCGCCGACACGACCCCGGTGGTCCCGGAGGACCACGAGCGAGCGATCAATCTCGCGCGAGCCGCCTACGAACGGGCTGGCGGAGTGACCGAGGGCGTGGCGTTGGCCTGGACGCTGGCGTGGACCGGATCCGTCGACGCGGCTGAGGCGGTCCTGGCCGACGTGGCGTCGAAAGCCGTCGATCTCGACGACCGGCTGCGTCTGGCGCTCGCCCTCGCCTGGCTGCGCTTTTGGGGGCGTTTTGACGTCGCCTCCGCCAACGAGTGCCTGTTGCAGGCGATCGCGGACGCCGACGGCGGCGGCGACCCTTCGCTCGTCGCCGACGTCTATGAGGAGCTCGCCGGCATCGCCCTCAACACGGCGCGGCCGGCGCTCGCACTCGCTTACGCCACCCAAGCCGCCGCCGCCATGTCCGTCGAGCCCGGCGCCGGCCCAGCGGCGCCGGCGGCGGCCGCGTCCTTGTGCTACCTCGGCCGCTGCGCCGAAGCGCTGGAACACATTGACCGGGCCCTGCCGGTCGCGCAGAGCGCCGGCCCGTCGCTCTCGATGGCGATGCTGCTCTTCTCGAAGGCCGGAGCCTTCTCGATGACGGGCCGGCTGGAGGAAGGCCGCGAGCTCGCCGAGTGGCTGCGCAACGTGGCACTCGAACGCGAGCTCCTCGTCGCCACGGGCATCTTCGGCGTGCTGCTCGGTGAGATCCTCCTCCGGCAAGGCCGGCCGTCGAGTGCCGGGCGAATCCTCCTCGATTCCGTCGGACTTCTGGCGGAACAGGACCCGGTCGGCTACCGGCCGTGGGCCCTTACCGCGTTGGCCAGGGCGAGAGCTTTGAGCGGCGACGAGGAGGGGGCCGACCGGGCGCTCGACGAAGCCCGGGACAGCCAGCCCATCGTCCGGAACTATCAGATGTCGTGCCATCTGGCCGAGATCGAGCTGCACCGCCTGGCGGGCCGGACAGCCGCCGCCCTCGAAGGGGCCCGCGAAGCGGCTGACTGGGCTCGCGAGGCGGGGATGGTGATCGACGAAGCCTGGGCGCTCGACGCCTGGATCCGGCTTCAACCATCGGCGACGGCGGCGGATCGCTTGGCCGAGCTCGTGCCCAGGACCGACAGCGAGCTGGTGCGCTGCCTCGCTGACCATGCGAGGGCGCTCGCTGACGGCGAACCCGAGGCACTGCTCGCCGTCGCAGAGCGCTTCGCCGCCATGACCGCCTGGTGGCTTGCCTCCGAAGCCGCCACGGCGGCGGCTCGGATCCTCGACAAGCGCCACCAGTCAAGGGGGACGAAAGCGGCCCTCCGAGTGGCGTCGGGTTACGCCAGCCACTGCGAGGGCGCAAAGCTGTCGCTCGCACCAGGGGTGATCAAGCCGACACGGCTGACCAAACGCGAGCGGGAGATCGCAACTCTCGCTGCCCGCGGGCACTCCAACAAGGAGATCGCCGACCGCACGTACCTCTCCGCTCGCACAGTGGAGAATCACCTATACCACGCCTACGTCAAGCTCGGCGTCACCGACCGGGCCGGTCTCGTCGAGGCGCTCTCCGCCGGAACTGAGTAGACGGCCCTGCGAATCTGAGTAGGGAGTACTGAAGATTTCGGTCGTCGCCGTGCTTACCCTTCGACGAGTGGACCGATCTTCCGCTGTCCGGCAGCTGCCGGACCTCCATGCGGTAGCGATCCGGTTGCGGGACGAAGGCCTCAGCGATCACGTGATCGCCGTCGCCCTCGAGATCGAAGAGGCGGAGGTACCGATCTTGTTGCACATCGCTGACAGCAAGCTGACGAACCTCATGGCCGTCGACGCAGTCCCGTACGCCGGGCAGTCGCGTCGATCGGCCCGCACCAACACATTCCACGCAAACCATCAGGAAGGATCGTCATGAAGTCAAGAAAAATGTTCATCGGCCTCGCCGCCGGGATCGCAGCCATCTGCGTCGGCAGCGGGGTCGCTTACGCCGCCTGGTCGGCGTCCGGAACCGGTTCCGGGGCCGGAGCCGCCACCGTGGCGCAGTCGCTGGTCGTCACTCCGGTGACGCCGGCCGGAGCCGGGGCGAGCATCTACCCCGGCGGGCCTGCGGGTCCGATCTTTCTGAACATCCAGAACCCCAACCCCTACGCCGTCACGGTCACGTCGATCGCTTACGGGACCCCGACGTCTACGGACGTCTCGACCTGTGCTAGCACGAACATCAGCTTGGACGCCGGCGCCCCGACGACGGTGAGCATCAGCATCGGCGCCGGCCTGACGGCGACAGACGTTCAGGTCAACGGCGTCCTCGACCTCGCCCACGCAGCAGGGAACGGGTGCCAGGGCGTGGCCTTCACGATCCCCGTCACGCTCACCGGCGCTCAGCAATAAGCCGACGAGACGCGAACCGAACTCAGGATCGATCCCGATGCGCATTCGACCATCCTCATTGACACAACTCCGCCGGCGAGGGCGTCCTGTCGCCTGGCTGGCAGCCGTCGTGCTGGTGGCCGTCTGCGCCTCGGGGTCGGCCCGGTCGGCCGGCGCACCGGTCGAGATGCGGCTCGCCGGCTATGGGAGCTCGCTTGCCCCCGGCATCGCCCGACTCGACCACCCTGCCACGGCCGCTTCGTTCACGATCAGCGGCAGCGTTGGGGATCTCTACCCGGGCAAGGCTCGTTCCCTCGTGCTCTCCGTAACCAACACGGAGACCTCTTCCATCACCGTGACCTCGATCACGACAACCGTAGGAAACCCGACCTCGGCGTGCCTCGCCAAGTACATGAAAGTGACGTCCTTCACCGGCCAGCTCGCCGTCGGCGCCAAGAAGACCGCCAAGGTGAAGGTCAAAGCCACCTTGTTGCACGCGGCCCCGGATGCTTGCCAGGCGGCGGTCTTTCCCTTCACCTACTCCGGCCAGGGGACCATGCCATGAGAACACTGCAACGCCTCCGGACCCGGATGGCGACGAGGAACCGGCTGGCGACGTTGGCCACCGCGGGCGCCGTCATCGTCTCCCTGGCATTGTCGCCTGCCTCCGGGGCAGGTGCCGCCTGGGCCACGCAGGGTGCCGGCGGTGCAGCCGGCGCCGCCTCGGTGATGCCGACGGGCGCAACGCCTGGCGCCACCGTCATCCGCAACCAAGTCACGGTCAGCTGGGCACCCTCGACCCTCTCCAACGGCACCGACGTGTCCGGCTACATCGTCAACCGCTACAACGCCGCCACGGGTGGAACCGCCACCGTGGGGGCCGGATGCAGCGGCGTGGTCACGACGACCTCCTGCACCGAGGACTCGGTGCCGCCCGGCACCTGGGTCTACACCGAGACGCCGGTGCGGGTGAACTGGACCGGCGGGCAGAGCGCTGAGAGCGCCCCCGTCGTGGTGCCGCTCACGTAGCTGCGTTCCGCCGCATCGATCGCCCGAGGACTCCTGGGTTCGCCGGAGCTGAACGAGCTCGGCAAAGATGACCGGAGGATCCCCCGGAACCAGCACGCTGAGGCGGCTGTCAGAGGCTGCGAACAGAGGCTGCGACCAGAGGCTGCGAGGAGCAACCATGAGCCCTGATGACCTGGTCGAGATCGAGATCGAGATCGAGGCGATCAAGCGCCTCAAGTACCGGTACATGCGGTGCCTGGACCAGAAGCTCTGGGACGAGCTCGCCAGCTGCTTCATCTCCGATGCCAAGGCGGAGTACTCCGGGGGCGCCTACAGCTACGAGGGCCGGCAGGCGATCGTCGAGTTCATGCGAACCGCTATGGACTCGCTCGCGATGCTCTCGAGCCACCGGGTGCACCATCCGGAGATCGACCTCACTGGGCCCGATTCGGCGGTCGGGGTCTGGGCGATGGAAGACGTCGTGATCCGGACCGACCTCGACGTCAACATTCAGGGCCCCGGCTTCTACCGCGACCGGTACCTGAAGCTGGAGGACACGTGGCTCATCGCAGAGACCGGGTACCGTCGCACCTACGAGGAGGTACTGCCACGCTCGTCGGTCAAGGGGCTGCGCCTCACCGGTGACTGGTGGTCGACCGATGGGAGATCGACGCTTGCTTGAGTTGCACGGGAAGCGCATTCTCCTCGCCGGCGCCACCTCCTCGGTCGGTGAGCCGGTCGCCAAGGCGCTGGCGGGCGACAACGAGGTCATCGCCGTGGCCCGTTTCTCCAACCCGAAGGCGCTGAGGCGCCTGGAGGCGGCCGGCGTGGAGTGCATGACGTTCGATCTCGCCGCCGGCACCGGCGGATTCGCCGCCCTGCCCGACGGCGTCGACTACGTCATGAACTTCGCCGTCGCCCAGACCGCCGACTGGGATGCCGCCATCACCGCCAATGCCGAAGGCGTCGGCCTCCTCATGCAGCGCTACGCCGCAGCGGCCGCCTACCTGCACTGCTCCTCGACGGCCGTCTTACAGCACGCCGGCCCGAGCCCCCGGAAGGAGTCTGACCCCCTCGGCGACAACCACCGCGGGATCATGGAGACGTACTCCATCACCAAGATCGCCGCCGAAGCGGTTGCCCGGACCATGGCGCGGGCGCTCGGGCTGCCCACGACCATTGCGCGTCTCAATGTTCCCTAATGGGGACCGGGTCGGGTTTCCTTACGTCCACTTCGAGATGATGCGTGCGGGCGCCACGATCGAACTGCATCCCGAGCGACCCAACGTCTACAACCCGATCCATCTCGACGACATCGTCGCCATGGTCCCTGCCCTGCTGGAAGTGGCGTCGGTGCCGGCGACGATCGTGAACTGGGCTGGACCGGACACTGTCAGCATCGAGCAATGGTGCGCCTACATGACCGAGCTCACCGGCATCGAGGTCACCTTCGCCGAGAACCCGGACATGATCGGGAGCGTGGTGCCGGACGTCACCCGGCTGCACGCCCTCGTCGGGCCGGCCAAGGTCGAGTGGCGAGACGGCATCCGCCGCATGATCGCCGCCCGGCACTCGGACCTGCTGCGGCCTACGGCCTTGTGAGGCCAGGCGCGCCGAAGCCTCAGGCCAGGGTGGCGCCGTCCACGACGACGTCGGCCCTGTTCAGGTGAGAGGCCTCGTCTGAGGCCATGTAGGCGACGGCGGCCGCCACCCCTTCGGGCGATCCGAACGGACCGATGGGCATGACCCGGTTGATGAGCTTGATGTCGGCGCCCTCCGGCAAGCGAAACGCAGCCGTGATCGGCGTGTCGATCGCCCCCGGGCTGATGCTGTTGACCCGGATGCCTTGCGCCCCGTACTCGACGGCAAGCGTCCGCGTGAGCGCCAGCACGCCGCCCTTCGAGGCGCCGTAGGCAGCCGCCCAGGGCTGGCCCCGGTGGGCAGCCGTCGACGCCACGTTCACGATGTTGCCCCGACTCTCCAGCAGATGCGGCAGGGCAGATCGGCAGACGAGGAACGTGCCCGTCAGGTGATGCCGATCACCCGGTTCCAGTCCTCGAGCGTGTGCTCGTGGCTGTGGGCGAAGGAAAGAACCCCGGCCGCATTGACGACGACGTCGAGGCTGGCGGGCGAGTCGAGCGACCCGAGCGTCTCCACCGCTTCGGCCACGAGGCGCCTGGCCCCCTCCTCGGACGCGACGTCGCCCCCGTGCGGGACGACCTGGCCGGCGCCGGGACCGCGAGGAGCGTCCCGGGCAAGTGTCGCGAGCAGTTCGGTGTGAGGTCGACGGCAAGCACCGCCGCCCCCTCGCTCGCCAGTCGGAGCGCCGTGGCTCGCCCGATACCGGATGCGCCGCCGGTCACGAGAGCGCCCCGCCCGGCAAACCGGAACGCGGTCATGACGGCCCGGTGATCAAGTCAGGTCGTCGAGACGTAGTCGATGGGTGACGGGTCGAAGGTCGGCAGCCAGGCCACGTAGATCGACCCGTTGTAGAGGGCGATGCCTGGTCCGGTTTGGACGTGGTAAGACGTGCCGGGAATGTTCTTCGCGGGTTTCCACGCCGTGCCGTTGTAGACGGCGTAGCTGACCTTCAGGGTCGAGTAGTTCATGAAGCTCGCGTAGAGCTTCGAGCCCTTGGTTGCGAGCGCCGGTCCGGCGTCGGAGAGCGGGCCGATGCTCGCCGGAGTCGACCAGACGGTCCCGTTGAAGAACGAGTACATGAGCGCACTCGCGCTCGACTCCCACGACACGAAGAGGTCCGAGCCGAGCACGGCGAGCGGCACATCGGAGCTCTCGAAGTTCGTGCTCTGGGCGGAGGGAACCGTCGCCACCGCCGACCACGTCGAGCCGTTGAAGTCTGAGTAATTGATTCCGTAGGAGAAATTGAGCCACGAGAGATACAGGTCGCCGTTGTAGACCGCCAGGCCGGCGATCGAGCTGTTGAAGTCCTGGAACGTCGTCTCCGTCTGGGCAGTCCAGCTCGAGCCGTTGAACGTCGAGTACCAGATGTTGTACCCCGACGCACCTTGCCACATGACGTACAGCTTGCTGTCGTACACGGCCAAGGACGCACCGGTCTCATAGTTCGTAATCGCCGATGGGATCTCAGCTTGAGCCGTCCAGCTCGTCCCGTTGTAGGCCGAGTACCAGAGGTGGTACGGGCTCGACTGTCCCGCCCACACCGCATACAGGAGACCGTCGTACGCCGCCAGCGCCGGCGCCTGCGCGTGCGTCTCGGCCGACGGGATGGCTGCCCGCGAGGTCCAAGCCGCCGGCGAGACTGCCAGAGCCGTCGTGGGCAAGGCCACGACTCCGGCAAGGAGCCCGCCCGCCACGGCAAGTGCCGCAACCAGTCGCCGGGTCTGCGGACCTCCGAAGCTGCCAAGTCGTCGCGCCACTGCATCCCCCTCGGGTGTAGTTCGCGCCGGCAGCGGGGCCGGCGATCAGCCCTTCGTCGCTCAGTATGACCCCAAATCGGATGAGCGGGCAATGAACCGGACATCGAGGTCCCGCCGTCGGCGCTGTCGGCGGTGTCAAGGAAGCGCTGAACTTGCCCGAGCACGGCAGCGAGCCGAGGAGCAGGTGGGTGTCTTCTCCCCATGGAGCCTCCGGCAGCTCGTCCCAGTCCCACTGGACCTCCTCGCCGGGCGGGTGCTCGATCTCGATGGTGGCCCTGCCCTTCACGCCGGCGCACGCCTCGCAGTGCGGCCGAAGCTCGTGCCGGCGAAGCCCTCGCGTGAAGCTCGGATACGCTGTCTGCAACGCTTGACGCACCACTACGAGTGGCGAATCACGCAGCGTGAAGCTTTGACCACCTTACTGACCACCAAGCCGATGGACTCAGTCGGATTGATCCGGACTTCGCCAGACAACGCACCCGCTTGACCTGCGGGAATGGCCCGACGTCGGACGCCCTCAGACGAGCTTGATGGGATTGGAAATCGTGTGACCTGCAAGGGTCCGTGGGTTCAAATCCCACCTCCTCCGCTGCAAACGCCCTGGTCACCGGCTTGTGCACGGCAACGGTCGCCATGGGTGCAGCGACCACGGATCAAGTCGCCACTCCACCGAGGAGCATCATGGACCCCAGTAGCGGCTGGACGGACGAAATCTCAGATCTCGGCGTCGGCCGCCTCAGATCGCGCCGCTCCTTCGCCCGCCACGGGAAGCCGGTCGAAGATGCGCGGCGGATCACGCCAGAGCGTTCGGCCACCGGCGGCCGCACCCGGGCCGCCCTCGGCCGCCGCCGTAATCGCCCGCCACACCCGTTCCGGCGTACACGGCATGGGGATGTGGCGCACCCCGAGATGGGCGAGAGCGTCGACGACTGCATTGTGTACGGCCGGCGTGGATCCGATCGTGCCCGACTCACCGATCCCTTTGGCACCGAGAGGGTTTCGAAACGTAGGCGTCTCCGTGTTCGCCGTCTCGAACGAGGGGAATTCTGCCGCGCTCGGCATTGAGTAGTCGGCCAGGGTGGCAGTGAGCGGGTTACCCGCCGTGTCGTAGACGATCTCCTCCCACAGCGCCTGGGAGATGCCTTGGGCGATCCCGCCGTGCTGCTGGCCGGTGACGAGCAGCGGGTTGACAATCCGTCCGCAGTCGTCGACCGCGATGTGGCGGAGAGGGCGCACCATCCCGGTCTCGGTGTCGACCTCGACGACCGACACGTGGGCACCGAACGGGAAGGTCGCCCCGTCTTGCTCGAAGTCCAGCTCGGCTGCCAGAGAGCCGCCGGCGTTGCCGGTGTCCGGATCCTCGCCCGCCGGTGGCGCCTTGTGGGCCAGGACCGCTACCTCCGCCCACGACAGAGCGCTCGAAGGGACTCCGGCTACACCGAGTCGCCCGCCGTCGTGGATGACGATGTCGTCGGTACTCGCCTCCAGCTCGGTCGCCACCAACGCCCGCGCCTGTGCGAGTACCCGCTCGGAGGCTCCGAGCACGGCGCTGCCGGCGAGCTGGAGAGAGCGCGAGCCTCCCGTCCCGCCGCCTCTCGGCACCGTGGCGGTATCGGACTGCACGAACCGGATGTCCTGAAGCGGGATTCCGAGCGTGTCCGACGCGATCATCGAGAAAGACGTGGCGTGGCCCTGACCATGACCGGACGTGCCCACCCGGATGGTGGCCGTCCCGTCCCGGTGCACCTCGAGGGCGGCGAACTCGCCTCCGGCCCCTGCAGTCACCTCGACGTAGACGGCGACACCGATCCCGAGCTGCAGGCGGTCACCTGAAGCCCGCCGCGCCGCCTGCTTGGCCCGCAGCTCTTCGTAGCCGGCGAGGCGGAGAGCCTCATCGAGCGCCTTCTCGTAGTCGCCGACGTCGTAGGTCGTCCCCATCACGGTCGTGAACGGTTGGCTGAACGCCGGAAGCAGATTGCGCCTGCGCAGATCGACGGGGTCGATGCCCAGCTCGACAGCCGCGAGATCCATCATCCGCTCCAGGAGCTCGGCGGCTTCGGGCCGGCCCGCCCCCCGGAAGGCCCCCATTGGTGTCGTGTTGGTGACCGCCACGGCCACGTCGAAGCGGATGGCCGGGATGTCATAGACACCCTGGGCCATCATTCTGGTGGGGCCGAGGGCGAGGGCTCCGCCGAAGCCGGCGTAAGCGCCCGCGTCAGCAAGAACCCGGCAGTGCATACCGGTGATCCGCCCGTCACCATCGAAACCCATCTCAATCCACTGCCTCTGGCCCCGCCCATGTGGCGTAGCGACAAGGTTCTCGGACCGGGTCTGTACCCACATCACCGCCTGTCCGAGCTGCTGCGCACCGACGATGACGGCCGCGTGCTCGGCTCCGAGTCCCGCCTTGCTCCCGAACGCCCCGCCGACGTGCGGGGCGACGACCCGCAGCCTGGCCAGGTCGACACCCAGGTTGCGAGCGACGGCTTCGGCGAACCCGTGCGGCATCTGGGTCGAGACGTACACCGTGAGGTCGTGACCCTCGCCATCGTCGCCGGGAACGACGGCGATGGCGTCGCCTTCCATGGGCACCACGGCCAGCCGCTGATTCTCCAGCTGAGCCCGGACGACAGTGACCGCTCCGGCGAGCGGATCAGGGTCGGGCGGATCCGCCGTGCCAGCCACGAGGTTCGTCCCGAGCTGCTCGAACTGGAGGGGGGCGTCGTCAGCGAGGGCTGCCTCGGGGTCCACGACCGCTTCGAGCGGTTCGTAGTCCACGACGACCAGTTCCGCCGCGTCGATCGCGGCCGCCTCGTTCTCGGCGATCACCATGACGACGGGTTCGCCGACGAATCGAACCTTTCCGTCCGCCAGAGCTGGCCGTGCACACTCGGGGTTGAGGACGAGGAACCCGTGAAACGGCACGATCCCCAAGTCACCGGCCGTGTATACGGCGAGCACCCCGCCGGCTACCCGCGCCGCGTCGGTGTCGACCGATCGGATGATGGCGTGGGCGAAAGGCGAGCGCACGAAGACGGCCCGCGCGAGGCCCTCGAACTGCAGGTTGCCGACGAAGGTGCCGCGTCCGAGGAGCAGATCTGGATCTTCGAGGCGGCGGACGCTATTACCCAACAGAGAACCCGGCATCAGCCGGAGCCTAGGCTAATCGCCCATGCGACCCTCCGGTCGACCGACCGCCTGGCACACCCTCGCCTGCACGCATGAGACGGCCCACGGCGGGGCCGACGTTATCCCTCAGCAGTCCGGAGACCGAGAGCGCTTGCGGTGCCGGCAGCATCGTCAAGCTGACAAGGACACGTGACCCGGGCGAAGTTGTCAGCAGACAACGGTCAGATGGAAACCCTCCTGCGTCTCGACGCCGCTCGAGTTGAACGTCTCGACGTAGACGCCGTCCGCATTCCCACCCTCGCCGACAACGGCAACAAAGCCGGGAGCGACGCTGCCGGAACTACCAGCCGAGCCGATCGTGGCGGTGTAGGCGCAGTCGGTCACGTTCTTCGTGAACACCACGTCGTAGGTGCCGATCCGGCCGGCGGTGGTGGAGCTCGCGCCGGAGCAGCCTGTGCTCGCGAGGCTGGCGTCGGAGTTGACGACGGCCCAGGTGTCGCAGGCCGGGCTCTTCGGATGTCCGCAGGTGACCGAGAGCTGGAAGTACTCGGGCGTCTCGACGCCGCTCGAGTTGAACGTCTCGACGAACACTCCATCGCCGTTTGCAGGGTCGCCGGCCACGGCGACGAAGTCCTTGGGCGAAGTGTCGGTGTGGTGACTCGTTCCGATCGTGGCCTGATACGCACAGCTCTGAACATTCGTTGTGAACACCACGTCATAGCTGCCGCCGGTGCCCGTGGAGGTCGTGCCCGTACAACCGGACCTGACGAGCTTTCCGCTGGACTTCACATTCGCCCAGGTGTCGCACGCTGGGCTCTTCGGATGTCCGCAGGTGACCGAGAGGTGGAACCCCTCCGGCGTCGGGGTTCCGCTCGAGTTGAACGCCTCGATGAAGACGCCGTCCGGACTGTCGCCTTCGCCGACAACGCCGACGTCGCTGGTGGCGGCAACGAGCCCAGGAGGAACTGTCCCGCTACTGGCCGAGGAGCCGACAGTGGCGTTGAATGCGCAAGCCTTGACGCTCTTGGTGAACAACACGTCATAGTTCGTGTCGCCGGCGTCGATGCTGGTGTGGGACGTCGTACCGCTGCAGCCCGACCGGGCGAGGCTTCCGTCGGAGTTGACGACCGCCCAAAGGTGGCACGCCGTCTTCCGCCCACGGGCACGGAGCGCGCTGCGGGTGCCGTGGGTCGTGTGAAGGATGCGGCTGGCACCCAGGGCGCCGCCCGCCCCAGCCACGGTGATCGTGGCGACCAGGGCTGACGCCGTAACCACCATCCAGATGCGTCGTGACACGACTGCCCCCCTTGATAGATCGCTCGCCGCACGGTGGAGCGAAGTAGTCGAATTGGAGACTACTCGTGCCCCTGATTGTCAACAGAGGCTGGCTTGCCGCTGAAGTCCGTCAGATCAACTGGCCCTTGCGACCGCGAGCTCCAGCAGTGAAGCTGCTCCCGTGGTAGACGTCGCGCGCGCCCCGTTCGGGGAGTTGGACCTGGCCGATGCCGCCCGTCTCTCGCCCGACGAAGTGCTCTCGCGCCTCGGGAGTGGCCCCGATGGGCTCTCGTCCGACGATGCGGCGGAGCGGTTACGACAGTTCGGGCCGAACGCGCTCGGTACGCATCGGGTGCGTGCCACCACCGTCCTCTTCCGTCAGATCCGCAACCCGATCCTGCTCCTCCTGCTCGGGGCGGCGCTGGTGTCGGGGCTGACCGGCGGTGGCACCAATGCGGTGATCATCGCGGTGATAGTCGCCCTCAGCGTCGGTCTGGGCTTCGTCAACGAGTACCGGGCGGAGGTGGCGATGGCCTCCCTCCGCGGCAAGATCCGGCACGAGGCCGAGGTCCTGAGGGACGGACGGGCGTGCCGGGTCCCGGTGACGAACCTCGTGCCCGGCGACGTGGTGTCGCTCCGCATCGGCGCTCTCGTGCCGGCTGACCTCCGCTTGCTGAAGGTCGACGAACTCGAGTGCGACGAAGGCCTGCTGACCGGCGAGTCGATGCCGGTAGCCAAGTCGGTGGCGCCCATCTCCGACCGCCAAGGGCTGGACCAGCCGGGATGCGCCTTCATGGGGACGATCGTGCACGAGGGGTCGGGCCTTGGCGTTGTCGTTCGGATCGGAGCCAGCACCGCCTTCGGGCAGATCGCCGCGGGCCTGGCCGAGACGCAGGGCCAGACTGCGTTCGAGGTGGGTCTGTCGCGTTTCTCGCGCTTCTTGTTCGAGGTCGCCGCCGTGCTGACGGCGTTCATCTTCATCGTCAACGTGGCGCTGTCACGACCCCTCATCGAAGCCCTGCTCTTCTCGCTGGCGATCGCCGTGGGTATCGCCCCCGAGATGATGCCGGCCATCGTGACCGTGAGCCTGTCGGCCGGCTCCAAGGCCCTCGTGGCGAAGAAGGTACTGGTGAAGCGGCTGGTCGCCATCGAGGACCTGGGCAACATCGAGATCCTCTTCACCGACAAGACGGGCACCCTCACCGAAGGGCTCATCACCTTCGAGCGGGCACTCGACGCCGACGGGCAGACGAGCGACCGCCCGCTGCTGCTGGGGCTGGTGTGCAACGAGGCGACGCTCACCGAGAAGGGACCGGTCGGGGGAAACGCATTGGACCAGGCCCTGTGGTCGGCTCCCGGGGCAGCTGCGGGAGAGGAGATCGCCGCCACGTTCGCTGGCTATGAGCGGCTGGGCGTCCTTCCCTTCGACCACGAGCGACAGCTGGCCTCGGTGTTGGTGACGGACCCTGCGGGCCAGCCGTTCTTGATCACCAAGGGCGCACCCGAGGTGGTGCTGGACCGCTGCGCAGACGTCCCCAGCGGCGCTCGGCCGGCGCTGGAGTCGCTGTTCTCCGAAGGAGCCCGTGTGGTGGCCGTTGCCTCCCGCCCGGCCGAGGGCATGGAGGCGGTCACCGCCAAGGACGAGCAGGGGTTGGCGCTCGTCGGGTTCCTGACCTTCGCCGATCGCCCGAAGGTCGACGCCGGATCCTCCATCGCCCAGCTCGAACGGCTGGGGGTCGAGGTCAAGATCATCACGGGGGACAACGGCCTGGTGGCAGCGAAGGTGTGCTCGGAGATCGGGGTCGCCTGCGCGGGCGTCCTCAGCGGTGCCGAGGTGGAGTCGCTTGACGACGACCACCTCGAAGCGGCCATCCCGACAACGACGGTGTTCGCTCGGATCAGCCCCGATCAGAAGTCGCGGATCATCAAAGTGGCCCGCCGCAGCGGAAAGGACGTGGCGTTCCTCGGAGATGGGGTAAACGACGCCGTGGCGCTCCACCACGCCGATGTCGGGATTTCGGTGGACTCGGGAACCGACGTGGCCAAGGACGCCGCCGACGTGGTGCTGCTCGACAAGGATCTCGGGGTGCTGGCCGAAGGGGTGATGGAGGGCCGCCGCATCTTCGCCAACACCATGAAGTACGTCCTCATGTCCACGTCGTCGAACTTCGGCAACATGTTCAGTGCGGCTGGAGCCTCGGTGTTCCTGACATTCCTGCCGATGCTGCCGACCCAGATCCTCCTCAACAACCTGCTCTACAACACCGGTCAGCTGGTGATCCCGACCGACCGGGTGGACCCTGAGGCCTTAGCCCGACCGGCGGCGTGGGACATGAAGTTCATCCGGAACTTCATGGCTGTGTTCGGTCCAGTGAGCTCGGTCTTCGACTTCGTCACTTTCTGGGTGATGCTTTCGTTGCTCCACGCCGGCCACAGCGAGTTCAGGACCGGTTGGTTCGTCGAGTCGATCGCCACCCAGACCCTCGTGATTTACGTGATCCGGACCCGGCGGATGCCTTTCGTGAAGAGCCGACCCAGCCTGCCCATGTTGTTCGTCCCGACCGGAGCCGCCCTGGTCGGCGCGATCCTGCCCTACACGGGGCTGGCCAAGCTGCTGGGCTTCACGCCGCTGCCCACGACCTTCTTCCTACTGCTGTTCGGGATGGTCGTTGTATACCTGTTGCTGGTCGAGCTGGCGAAGACTCGTTTCTACCGTGCCCCCCATGCCCGGACTCCCCGGATCGCCTCCAGCCATGCCGAACGGCTGGAGCGGCGGATCCGCCGCCGGGCGCATCGCTTCATCACCTTTGCCATGCAAGAGGAGCAAACCCGACGAGGGTCCAAGGCTCAGGCTTCGCGGACCAGAACCGTCAACAAGCCGTCCGATGAATGATCGAACTGGTTCGCCGGGTCCGCCAGAGCCGAAGATGATCAGCTGCCGAGGGCTCCAAGAGGGCTCCGCATGTCCGGGAGCCTACGCGACAGGTTGGCGGCACATCTACGCTGAAGCGCCAGGTGGGGCCTAGCCGCCTGCACGCAGGCGGCTAGCGCGGGCGCTGATCTTGCAGAGCAAGGGACCGTGACCGGAGGTGGGTGGTGGCGAGAACGACGAGCGGACAGGTGACGACTCCTGCAACAGGCGCACGCCTGTCAGACGAGGACGTCCGGCTCCTTGACGGCTATTGGCGGGCTGCCAACTACTTGTCCGTGGGCCAGATCTATCTTCTCGACAACCCGTTGCTCAGCCAGCCGCTCCAGGCCGAGCACGTCAAAGCCCGCCTGCTCGGTCACTGGGGTACGACGCCCGGCCTGAACTTCGTCTACGCGCACCTGAACCGCGTGATTCGCGCGTGGGACTTGAACATGATCTTTGTCACCGGTCCCGGCCACGGAGGCCCGGGCGTGGTCGCAAACACCTACCTCGAGGGAACGTATACGGAGCTGTACCCGCACGTAAGCCGGGACGAGGCGGGACTCCGCCGGCTTTTCCGCCAGTTCTCGTTTCCCGGGGGAATCCCGAGTCATGCCGCACCGGAGACGCCCGGGTCGATCAACGAGGGCGGTGAGCTCGGTTACTCCCTTGCGCACGCCTACGGTGCGGCATTCGACAACCCCGACCTGATCGTGTGTTGCGTAATCGGAGATGGCGAGGCGGAGACCGGCCCGCTCGCCGCCAGCTGGCACTCCAACAAGTTCCTCGACCCAACCCACGACGGCGCCGTCCTTCCCGTGTTGCACCTGAACGGCTACAAGATCGCCAATCCGACCGTGCTCGCCCGGATCCCCGACGAGGAGCTCGTCGCCTTGTTCGAGGGCTACGGCTACGGGGTGCATGTCGTCGCGGGCGATGAGCCGGCGTCGATGCACCAGAAGATGGCGGCGACCCTCGACGCAGTCGTGGAGGAGATCGTGGGGATCCAGCGGGCCGCGCGGGAGGGCGGAAAGACAGATCGGCCGCGCTGGCCGATGATCGTGTTGCGGAGCCCGAAGGGCTGGACGGGACCGAAGGAGGTGGACGGCCTGCAGGTCGAAGGCACCTGGCGGGCCCACCAAGTACCGCTCGGCGAGGTCCGCACGAACCCCGAACACCTCGCGAT
>JBEKLQ010000077.1:0-19662 GCA_050010115.1 Acidimicrobiales bacterium
GACAACGACGAGCTCGCGCTCGTCTTCCAGCCCGTGTGGTCGATCGCAGAGGAGCGCTTCGTCGGCGCCGAAGCGCTCCTGCGGTGGCACGACCCGGAGCGGGGAACGATCAGCCCGGCCGACTTCGTCCCGATTGCCGAGGAGTGCGGGCTCATCGTCCCGATCGGCGAATGGGTGCTCGAACGGGCCTGCGCTTTGCTCGCACGCTGGAGCCGTGCAGGCCCCCGACTGGCGGCCTGCACGCTGTCGGTCAACGTCTCCGCCGTGCAACTCCGGTCTCGCACGTTCACCCAGGCCCTGGAGCAACTGATCGCAGCGACGAGCATCGAGCCAAAGCTGCTCCGCCTCGAGATCACCGAGTCCGTGCTGATGGGGGACATCGACTACTTCTCCACCGCGCTCCACCGGCTGCAGGCCATCGGGGCACGCTTGTCGATCGACGACTTCGGCACCGGCTACTCGTCGCTTGCCTACCTGCGCCGGTTCCCGGTCGACGAGCTCAAGATCGACAGGTCCTTCGTCGCCGGCCTGGACACTGACACCTATGACGCCACGCTCGTGGCGGCGATGATCGCGATCGGTGACGCGCTCGGTCTCCGCGTGGTCGCGGAGGGCGTCGAGACCACCGAGCAACTCGCGGCACTGCGTGACCTCGGATGCCAGTACGCGCAGGGGTACTTGCTCGCGCGCCCGTGCACCTTCGACGAGTGCGTCGATCTCCTCGACGGCGAGCGCCCTACCGTGCCGGACTGAAGTTCGCACTGCCACCCGATGACGGTGGGGTCTCGAAGCGGACCCCATCTACCTGGCCGCCGAAGCACTCGCGCGCGCCTATGCACGTTGGGACAAGCTCGGCACACAGGATTACCGGCGGGCCTGGGTGTTCCGCGTCGTCACGAACCTCGCGCTCTCTGCGCACTCCTCCGGCGGGCGCAGCGTGCTCTCGCTCCGCCGTTGGGCAACGAGTGAGCAGGCCCGCATCGCCACCCACGTTCGTCCCGACGAGGAGTTCGTCGACCGAGAGATGCTGCGTTCTTCACTCGCGGAACTTCCACGACGTCACCGAGAAGCGATCACGCTGCACTACGTGGCGGATCTGCCGGTGGACGAGACCGCCAAGGTGATGGGCGTGAGTACCCATGGGCCGGTGCCTGAGCGATTGCGCCTCCTCATGTAACCCTCGAAGCGGCCACGGCAGCACGCTACCGACCGCGACAGAGCGTTGACGGCGGAGGCTCCAAGGACTATGCAATCGATTGTGGAAGCTGCAGCCGACGTAACCCGAATCCAGCACCTGTTATGAGCGACTCGCCGCTGTTGGGGGCGCCGGGCCGGACGACGGGTCTCCGCCCGATCACCGAGATCATGTACAGCGACGCGACGATCGTGCGCTCGGAGCGACGGTCGTGAAGGCCCTCGACGCTGCCGATCGGCTCGACGGCGACGCGGTGAGGTGCACCGTCGTCGATCTGCGATGCCTCGTTCCGCTCGACACGCGTACCGTGCTCGAGACCGTGAGCGCGACCGGGCGGCTGTTCACCGTCGAAGAGAACCCTCGGCTGCGCAGATGGGGCGCCGAGATCGCCTCAATCGTCGTGGACGAGTGCTTCTACGACCTCGACGGACCGATCGTCCGGATCACGACCCCCCACATCCCCCTCCCGGCCGCCGCCGAGCTCGAGGATGCCGCGCTCCCGTCGGCGGACCGCATCGTGGTCACCGTGCGCCCGAGGATGGGCTGAGCGAGGTGGTCGGCACGTTCGACCTCGACGACGGCACCCTCTCGCCTGAGCAGTCCGACATGCGCCAGACGTGCCGACGCTACGTCGACCAGGTCCTCAAGCCGTTTATCAGGGCCAATCGGGAGCGGGAGTGGCTGTTCGAGCCCGATGAGCGGCTGCCTCCCGAGATCTTGAGGGAAGCGGACCGCGCCGGTCTTCGCAGTCTCGGTATCCCCGAAGAATACGGCGGTGTCACCCTCGAACGCGAGACGGAGGCGCAGACCTTCGCGCTTATCGCAGCGGAGCTTGCCCGGGGTGACGTCGGCGTCGCCGACAAGCTCGTCCAGAACTGGAAGATCGCTGTCCTCCTTCGCGAGCTCGCTGCGAAACCCCTCAAGGACGAGTGGTTCGCCCGCTACATGGCAGATCCTGGGTTTCTCATGGCACACTGTCTGACCGAGCCCCGGGGTGCGTCGGACCGCTGGCTGCCTTACAACGCGCCAGAGGCGAATATGGACACGAGAGCCGAGCTCCGTGGCGGGCACTGGACCATTACCGGACGGAAGCAGTTCATCAGCAACGGCTACGACGCGAGTCTCTACGTCGTCTATGCCAACACTGACGACGCGCGAGGGATGCTCCAGGGCACCAGCAGCTTCCTCGTGCCCCGCGACACCCCGGGTCTCGAGGTCACGCGGTGCAACGAGACGATCGGCGGCCGGTACATGAACAACGGCGAGATCGTCCTCGACGGCTGCCGTGTCTCCGAGGACCATCTGCTCGCATACGGCGACGCCCTCGGCAAGGCCGGTGTCTACTTCCGTCCCGGCAAGATCATGCAGGCCGCGAAGAACATCGGCATCGGCGTGGCGGCGTTCGAGGACACGGTCGACTTCGTCCACGAACGAGTTCAAGGTGGCCGCCCGCTGATCAAGCACCAGGCGGTCGCCATCCGAATCGCGGAGATGGCGACGAAGCTCGAGGCGGTCGCTTCCTTCCTCCGCCGGGCGGCCCGGGCGGTGGACGAGCGCCGCCGAGACGCGGACCAGCTCTCGGACATGGTGAAGGTCTTCGCGGCCGAGGAGATCCTTCGCGTCTGTCAGCACGCCATGGAGCTGCACGGCGGGTATGGATCGATGCTGGAAGTCGGCATCGAGAAGTACTTCCGCGACGCGTCTGTCTACCTGCACATGGACGCGACAGTGGATATCTCGAATTTCCGGATCGTGAGAGCGATGTTCCCGGCCACCGCCGGGACCTACGCCGGTCCGGAATGACGACAGGGCCCCAGGCGCCACGGCCGGCGGCACCGAGAAAGCGAATTGGTATGGGAACAAGGCAGCAGCGGATCAGCTATGTGGCCCCCGACGAGATGACGCCGGACATGCAGGAGGAGATGCGCCGTTGCGCCCGCGAGGGGACGCCTCGACCAGAGAGCTCGGCGATCAGGGCACAGAGAAGGCCCGCGCCTTCGGGCTGGTGGAGGAACGCCACGACGATCTCTTGAACTTCGAGAACTCGGAGCGCTACGACGACCGCGAAAAGGCCACGCTTGCCTACGCCGAAGCCAGAGCGAGGACTACTGGGGCCGCTGCGCGACCAGCTTGTGTTGGTTCTCTAACCCACTCCACTGCTCCTTCGTCCGAGCGTCGGCTGGCGGCTGATGGGTCTTCGCCTGCAGATCGACGCTACGAGCGGGCCCGCTGGCGATCGAATTGGCTTGCCGACGAGGTGGCGGACGCGGTCGGGGAAGCGACCGTGTAGCTGGCTCGGCCTGGGTCGTCAGGCGACGACTAATGCTGTCATCCAATCGACAGCAGCGGTAGACCTTGTGAGAGGCTTTCAAACCCCGTGGAAGAACGCACGAGCGATCCCAGGTAGCGTCCGGGGCGTGGTCACGCCCGTCCGGCTCCGCCAGGTCGTCCTCATCACGCGGGACCTGCCCGCAGTAACGGGCCGCCTCGAGGCCGAGCTCGGGCTCACCTCCGGCTTCAAGGACGAGGGGGTCGCTCACTTCGGCTTGGAGAACCGGGTCCTTGCCGCGGGCGACTGCTTCATCGAGGTGGTCACCCCGCTCACTGAGGAGTCCGCCGGACATCGCTATCTCGAGCGTCGAGGAATGGATGGCGGCTACATGGCGATCTTCCAGTTCGCCGACCGGGAGGCTCCGCGGCGCCGGGCCGCCGAGCTGGGCATCCGAATCGTGTGGCAGGCGGACCTGGAGGACATCTCAGGGACACATCTCGATCCCCGCGACGTGCCCGGAGCGATCGTCTCACTGGACTGGGCCGACCCGCCCGAGTCCTGGCACTGGGCCGGACCGGCGTGGCGCGGCAGCTCGACGGCGGCCGCCCGGCTCGGAGGGGTCACGTCGCTCGAGGTCGCAGTAGCGGATCCTCCCGCTGCCGCAGCGAAGTGGGCGGACGTGCTGGGTCCCGACGTGCAAGTCGACGGCTCCTCGATCATGCTCCCCGATGCCCGACAGGTCATCGCGTTCGTGGCGAACTCCGACCGCAGGCGCGAGGCGATCGTCGGATGCGGTCTTGCGCTCTGCCCCGTTGACGGAATGCCGGCGACCGTCTCGACCGAGATCGGGGGCATGCGTTTCACGGTGGCTCCGCCGGCCACCGCCGCGACTGAGGAGGTCACGTGACAGAACTGGACCCCGGGACCGGAGACCTCCTCGCACGCATCGATGACGGTGTCGCGATCCTCACCTTCAATCGGCCGGAACGACGCAATGCGCTGAGCACGCCGATGCTCAACGCACTGGCGAGGTTGCTCGCCCGATTCGAGATCGACGACGACGTCCGATGCGTCGTCCTCACCGGCGCCGGTGGGGCCTTTTGTGCCGGAGGCGATGTGAAGGGCATGGCGGGCGCCGAAGGCGGCGGTGGAGATACCGGTAGCCGACCGCCGTCATATGACGCTGCAGTCCATCGTCAACGGGTCAATCAACGGGAGACGGCCGGGCGGCTGTGGAGCATGCCGAAGCCGACGATCGCGGTCATCGGGGGTCCGGTCGCGGGCGCAGGCCTGTCTCTCGCTCTCGCCTGCGATCTCCGGTACGCGGCGTCAGGTGTCATCTTGACCACCGCCTTCGCTCGCGTCGGCTTCGCGGGTGACTACGGGGGGACGTGGTTCCTCACGAGACTCGTCGGCGCAGCGAAAGCGCGGGAGCTCTACTTCTTCTCCGAGCGCATCACCGCAGAAGAGGGCGAACGGCTAGGCATCGTGAACGCGGTCTTTGCCCCTGAGGACCTCGAGAGGGAGGCACTCGAGCGGGCGCGGTGCCTCGCTGCGGGGCCATCCATCGCCTACCGCTACATGAAGGAGAACCTCAATCGCGCAGTCCACGGCGAGCTCGGCGAGTGCCTCGACATGGAGGCTGCGCATCACATGCACACCGGAACGACCGCGGATCATCGAGAGGCGGTCAAGGCATTCATCGAGCATCGGGAGCCGGTGTTCCGGCAGCGCTGAGCCAGACCGCCCGCGTTCGTCGGTTCGGGTGGGGGTTACTGGACAAGGACCTGGCGGCTCGGTAAGGGATCAACCGTGACCGGTGATCGACCACATGAGACTCCAGGGTCGTGCCCCGAGGCTACCCGCGGCTCGGAACCGGTATCCGTTGGCATCGCCAATCGCAACAATCGGTGAGAGTCAGGCTTAAGGCAACTGGGTCAGCAGCCAGGCGTGGACGCCGGGAACCCTCTGCAGGAGGGTCAGATGACCGTCCTCGACGCTCAGGTGAGCCTCGAGGACGGGGATACGCCCCAGGAGCCAATCGCCGTGCCCCAACGGCAGCAATATCTGCGCCCGACCGGGTAGGGACTTCAGGGCCGCGGACTCACGTCAACGTGGTCGGTCGCGATTCGTGAGGCGGTCGACCGGCGTAGCTCCGTGCGTCGGGCCAGCGCTGGATCTTCGAGGCCGCGGTTGTCGTAGATAAGCTCCCGCCAGACGAGCTCGTGAACGGAGTGACCAAACACATGGCCTCAGATCGACTCCTCTCCGGTCGGGTGGTGCTCGTGACGGGGGCCAGTCGGGGCATCGGTGAGGCAATCGCAAAGCGTTTCGCCCTGGAGGGCGCGGCCGTTGGTGTGACGGCAAGAACGGTGGAGGAAGGAGATCACCGTTTCGCCGGAAGCATCACGAGCACCGTTCGGTCGATTCGCGATTCAAATGGGACCGCGATCGCAGTCCCGGCGGATCTGAGCCGCGCCGAAGATCGGGAACGAGTCGTAAAGACCGTCAGTGAGGAGCTCGGGCCTATTGACGTGCTCGTGAACAACGCGGCTATTACCTACTTCGCATCGGTGAGTGACTTCGACCTCCGGCGCTGGCAACTGATGTTCGACGTCCAGGTGCTCGCGCCATTTCAGCTCTCCCAGCTCGTGGTCCCGGGGATGCGGTCGTCTGGTTCCGGTTGGATCCTGAACATCTCGTCTCCTGCCGCCATCCATCCGCAAGGACCGCCATATCGCCAAGGCGGAGGCACGGTCTATGGAATGTGCAAGGCGGCCCTCGAGCGCTTCACTACGGGTCTGGCTTCGGAGTTGTACGACGACGGGATTGCCATCAATGCCTTGTCGCCCTCAGGCCTCGTCGTCACGCCGGGCGTGATGTATCACGAACTGGACAAACGTGTCCCGAAAGAGCTCCATGAGCCGGTCGGGGTAATGGCAGAAGCGGCGGTCCTCCTCTGCTCACGGGATCCGAGGGAGCTGACGGGACGCATAACGTATTCCCAGGAGCTACTTCGTGAGTTCGGGGTCGAGGTGAGCGCCGAAGGCTGACGCGATGAGGTCGTCGAGGACTGGTGGGGTCAGGGAGACATCCCCCGATTCGGACAGTGGCGCGGCCAGGGGTGTGCCGACTCGTATCGAGCCGCCGCCGCCAGCACCAGGTCTTCACGAAAGCGCGGCCCGATCACTTGGAGGCCGACCGGGAGCCCACCGGAGGTCAGCCCGCCAGGAACACTGATTGCGGGCAGGTTCACGAGGCTGGCCAGGAACCCGAGGACCACCGACATGCCACCGTGCACCTCGACGCCGTCGATGTCGGTGGGCATTGGCCCTTCGGCGGCGAACGGGGCCACGGAGGCCATCGGAGTCAGCAGCAGGTCGACGTCGTCGAACACCGTTGCGATCTCGGTGACCAAATCCCGGCGAGCGGACTCGACCGAGGCGGCGTCCGGCAGCGTGTTGCGACTGAGATGTTCCCAGGCCGGCATGCTGAGTGGGTCGAGTTCGTCGAGGCGGGTCTCCCACAGGGTGCGGTCGATGCCGACAAACTTGTCGACGCCTTCCACGTACGCGTAGGTGAGCGTGTAGTCGCCGAGCACGACCGGTCGGTCGACCATGACGGCACCGGTAGCCGAGGCGAATGCCCGGGCGGCCTGCTCGCAGACGGCGGCCACCTCCGGGTCGACCACCGCGAACCCCAGGTCGCTCGACCACGCCACGCGCAGCCCCGACAGGTCGAGCCGTCCAAGCCCGTCCAGGTAGCTGCCAGTCGGTGGCGGCAGGCACGTGCGATCACGCCCGTCGGGCCCGGCCATCACGTCGAGCAGCAGTGCGGTGTCAGACACCGTGGTGGTCACGCACCCCACCACCGCGTTCTGCGCCAGGTGCGTGTCACCGAACGTCGGAATGCGCCCGTAGGTCGCTCGCAGACCGACCAGGCCAGTGAAGGCGGCCGGCGTGCGGATCGAGCCACCCCCATCGCTCGCAGTGCAGAACGGGACCATGCCCGACGACACCGCGGCGCTCGATCCGCCGCTCGATCCGCCAGGCGTGCGGCTGAGGTCCCACGGGTTGCGGGTCACGCCGAGCAATGGACTGGCGGTGTAGGCCCACGCCCCGAACTCCGGTGTGGCGGTCTTGCCGATCGGGATGGCGCCGGCCGCCCGCAGCCGGGCCACATGGATCGAGTCGACAGTCTTGACGGGGCCGTTCGCGAACCATCGCGACCCGCGCGTCGTGGGCATACCGGCGCAATCCTCGAGATCCTTCACACCGAACGGCACTCCGGCCAGTGGGCCGAGCTCATCGCGTCGCCCGGCCCGCACGGCCGCGTCGACAGCCGTGGCCGCGGCCAGGGCCCGCTCGGCATCGAGATGAACGAACGCGTTCAGGTCGGCATCGGCATTCGCGACGGAATCGAGGCACCGCCGGGTGAGGCTTTCGGCCGACTCTCGGCCGTTGCGTATCCGATGCGCTGCGTCGACGACGGTCGGCATGTCCATGAACGTTCAGCTTGTCGCGTCCGGAACCGGCGCGCTTGGTCGATGGCGCGCTGATTCACTGCGATGATCGAGGCAGCCAATCGACCTCGCCCGAGCTCACCATGGGCGAGAGCGTGTCGGCGCCAGCGCCGCGTTCGGGCCTATCGGGCTCGGCTGAGGTCGAAAGATCGCATTTCAACGCTCCGTGTAGCTGTAGCCGGACGATCTGCGGGCTAAACCTCGCGAGCTGACGTGAGGATGTGCTCGCGATCGAGATCGCCGCCGTGCTGCTCCTTGGCGTGGCTCTGCACCGTGGCGACGAGCTCGTCGTCGTCGTCGGCGCGAATCACCTCGCCGCAGGGCGGACATGTGACTTCCTTTGCCATCTCGATCTCCCTTTGCTCGACCTGAGACTCGACTGCTTGGTCTCATCATCTCAAGCGGTTGCAGCTGGAACAAGGGGCTCCTGGCGCTGCATCCGACAGGCTGGCGATGGCGTGCTGGTCAAGTAGACGGGCGGTGGCCTGGCCGTCGGCAGCTCGGACATGTCGGGTCAAGCGGTGGGTGGCCGGCCCCGCTTGGGCAAGGGCCCAGCCCTCTTAGGCATTCGCCCGGCGTCGTCGAGGGCCCGGCGCAGCAGCATCTCGACGTGGGCATTGAGGCTGCGGAACTCATCGGCAGCCCACCGGGCCAGGGCGTCATGGACAGCGGGATCTATCCGCAGCAGTACCTGCTTGCGGTCATTCACGGATCACGAGTAGAGAGTGCCGGTGTTGACTACTGGCGAAGCCGGTTGGTCACTGCAAAGTACGACCATCAGATTGCTCACCATCGCCGCTTTGCGCTCCTCGTCAAGGTCGACGATGTCGCGCTCCCTCAGCCGGTCGAGCGCCAGCTCAACCATCCCGACCGCGCCGTCGACGATACGAGAGCGGGCGGCGACGACGGCGTTGGCCTGCTGTCGGCGCAGCATGGCCTGGGCGATCTCCGACGCGTAAGCAAGATGGCTGATGCGCACCTCGACGATCTCCACCCCGGCGATGGCGACGCGCTGGGCCACCTCCTCGGCGAGCTCGCCAGCGACGATGTCGGTCGAGCCGCGCAGTGAGATGCCCTTCTCTGCGGGGTCGTCGTATGGATGCGTGGTCGCAACATGCCGTAACGCTGACTCGGCCTGGACCCGCACGAAATTGAGGTAGTCATCGACTGCGTAGAGAGCACGCGAAGTGTCGCCAACCTGCCAGACGACAATGGAGGCGATCTCCACGGGATTGCCGTCAGCGTCGTTGACCTTCAGGTGGTTCGTCTCGAAGTTCCTGACCCGAATGCTCACGTTCCGCCGGTCGCTGAGTGGCAGGATCCAGGACAGGCCGGTTCGACGTACGGTGCCGACGTAGCTGCCGAAAAATCGCACAACCCTGGTCTCGCCGGGCTTCACGATGACCAGCGAGGCCAAGATGACAACGGCCACCAGGACCGGCACGATGGCGATGGCCGTGTCTTTGTGCTGGGCGAGCAAGACCACGGCGGCGATGCAGGCGGCGACGACGAGAACGCCGAGCCAACCGCTGATGGCCCACGCTTGCCGCTCACGGATCTCGACGCGGGTTCCCGAGTGGCCGACCGGAGTCGCCTCGGGGTCGCGGTACGGCTGGACAGACTGGCTCATGATCCCTCCTGGAGATTGGCCTTTGTAAACTGATATTAAAATGATATCACTTTTTCTGACGTCGTGCAAGGCGCCTGCGCAGCGCCAACAGCACGGGCTCAGTGGGCGCCCTGCCGGGGTCTTGGATGACCCCGTTGGCGATAACAGGCCACCAGTTCGGGACCAACCCGCCTAATGGTCTGGGAATAACACGATCCAGCCAGAACGGATCCGCGCTCTTCACGGGGTTGGAGTAGCCCTCAATGTCGTCGAGCGACCGGATTGACCGGCGTCGACGGGCACCAGCGGTACAAGCTTCCGCCTCTGCCGGTCGAGCGTTCTTCTCTCTATCTAGACGTCTTATGTCTACCTATGTAGAGCTATGTCTGTGGGGGCACGTTAAGCCCAGCAGCGTCGCAGCCTCCCCTGCTTCTTGCGGCGGCATTGGCCGCCCGAGCTCGTCGATCTGCGCCTCGTCCACGAGTCCACGCTACTGAGTGCCGAGGCGCGCATTGGCAGGACCGTTGAGGATGTCCCCGAAGACGCGGAGGAAGTGAAGGGCGAACGCGCCGCGTATCACCAGGCCCGAGGCCGTTGCCCACGTCCGTCATGTTGAGGGTGCGAACAGCCGCGAGCGCGCCCGAACAACCTATGGGCCGCTTCGCCCATTGGACGAAGCGACAACCCACGAGAGTACGAAACGACTGCTCGGCGTGCTATCTACTGACCAGTCGCCCGATACCGAACGCGCTGCTCTCGGAACGCTCGGCTAAGTCACGACCTCGGACTGCGCCGGACCGCCGGCTTCGAGCGGCGCCGGATCGGTGCTCCCATGAGGAGGGTCGAGCAACGGGACGCCACCGCATCATGTCTCCGGAGTACCGAGCAGCCCAGGTCTGCGAAGGGTAGGTTAGGCCCGACCAGATCAGAACCCAAGGGGGGACCACGGACAGGCGTCCCGCTCGGTAGCTAGCAGAGCTGTCGACGTAGCCGCCGCTAGAAACCCGTGTTGATTGGCAGAGGGAGGATTCTGACATGTGGGCACAGCTCATCACGATGCGTCTGAAGCCGGGGAAGGAAGGGGATCTGCCGCGACTGTACGAGCAGTTGCGGGCAGTCGAACAACCAGGTACAGGCCTACTGCGGACGATGGCCATGCAAGACCAGAAGGACCCGAGTCGGGTGTACAACTTTGTCATCTTCGAGAGTGAGGAGAAGGCTCGCGCGCGTGAGCAGGATCCGCGACGCCAGGAAGGACTACAAGCAGTGAGGGCGACCATGGCGGAGATCTTCGACGGCCCTCCCGAGTTCGTCGACCTGACCGTCGTGGAAGACACGTCGTACTAGGCGCCGGTCGACGGCCGCGCTCCACGATCGGGACCGCGACAGATTGCTCTATCTCGAGCAGCCTTGTTCCATTGGACAACGTGATCTCACTGGACACAGAGCGACGGTGCGGAGCGCGCAACCTTGGCGGAACGAGCGACGAGCCGTGCGCGTCCTGATCAACCTTGGGCGAGAGTGATCAGCTCGAGGTCCGGACGTCCCTGAAGACACCGTCGTCTGAGACGAGCGGGAGCCCAAGCCGCATGGCGGCTGCGGGGATCCATCTGTCACCGTCGTGGATCCTGTCGCCGAGGGTATGGCCTGTCCGCTGGCAGACGGCCCTCAACTCGGCGCACACGGTGATCATCTGATCGTCGGGCTGGACGACGGTCAACCGGGCGATTCGGCTCTCGAGGCGGCGGCGTCGGAACTCGCCCCACTCGGGCTGCCCGGATCGCCCCGAACCGCAGTTCCATCACGGTCTGGAACGCAAGAATCACCGGAGCCGGGCCGATGAGAGCTCGATAGTGGTCCGCGAGTGGATTCGGGCGTTCGTCGAACAGCCAGCTGACCACCATCGTGTCCACGACGACGCCCAGCCGACGGGCTTCGCTCATGCTTCAGCCAGCGCCTCCAGGAACGCCGCCCACTCGTCGTCGGGGACGTCTTCGATCACGAGGTCCTCAGGCAGCGGGAGCGGGCGCGCGCGTTCGAGCGCCTCGTCCGGCGGGTAAACGTGCACTCTGGGTTCGTGCTCGGAGATACTCGACCGCCAGGGCGTCCCTCGACAGCAGCGACGCATCCCACCTGAGCTCGTCCAAGACGTCGTAGCCGCGTACCGGTCGGGTTCCTCATTGGCCACCATTGGCGCCGAGATGTCAGGCGACCCGGGAACGGTAGCCCTGACCCTGCGAAAAGCGGGCGTACAGCCCCGCCCTCGCCGAGGGTGGCAATCGTGAAATCCGCTCATATCTTGGCTACGTACCACTCCAGCTCGTCACCGAGCGACAACCGCAACCTCGTCATGTGCCATGACGCGCAATTCGAGGTTCTTTCCGCCTCGAGGGCGCCCCGAGGATCACGGCCTACGGACCCTGACGGGAAGGCTTTGGCGCTGCTATTTGTGAGCCGACCCGACGCTTGAGGAGCTAAGCCTCCACGAGGATCACGAGGGTTTCGGGCAAGACGCCGTCATGCTCCATCGCCTCCGCCGCCCCCTCAGCCTGCATGGCGGCCGTGAAAGTGTCCATGTCGGGAACGTCCATGAGCAAGGCAACATGGGTCGGGTTCTGCGGGTCGACGAACGTCCGGATGTTGGTGATACCGAGCGGCCCAAAGAATTCTTCTCGCCTCGGTGAGGCCAGCCAATGATCCTTGTCCTTCACGTCGTGGTGACCGATCAAAGTAGGCATGTTTCCCCCGTGGAACATGGGCCCGGCGAGGGTGCCGAGCCCGGCGCTTTGACGCCACACCGGCTGCCTCGTGAATGCGCCGAGAAGACGCTCGCGCACTCCGCTCTTCCCGCCGGGCATTGTTTAGTGATGCAACGGGAGTTCGCGATCTGGGGGGCCGAAGAGACCTCGACGATGAGGGCGTCAGGCAGCTCGCGGTCGCAAATCGCCAGACCCAGATCCGCCTCGAACCCGCTGACATCGAACGGCTGATTGCCGCACACCGGAATCGTCGATCGGTGCTGCTCGGCCATGGCGACCTAGGAGGCGAACGTCCATCCAGACGGGATGTTCGGTCATCGTCTGGTCCTGCCTGTGACGACGCCTGACCCACGGCACTGCTCTCACGCCAGGCGCCGTACCGTGTGGCGGTGGACCGCGATGACTTGATGCCCGGCGGGCCCGGCGCGACACGCCCCGGCGGCTTGCGCCAAGCCTCGGGTCGCCGGGCAAGGGTCACCGGCCGCAGACGAGAAGGCGAGAGAGGCCCGACGGGGCTGAAGGGGAAGGTGAACGGATGGGCAGCGACGTGCTGTGTCTCCGGGAGATCGACCAGACGCAGGTCGCGGTTGTTGGCGGCAAGGGCGCGCACCTAGGGGAGCTTTCGCGCATCGAAGGCATCTGCGTGCCGGCTGGCTTCTGCGTGGCGACGGACGCCTTCCGGCGGATCATGGAGGACGCGCCATCGATCGACGATCGGCTCGATCGGCTGTCGCGTCTGAACCCGGACGACCGGGAGGCCATCCGCACGCTCAGCGCGGAGATCCGACGGACCCTCGAAGCGATCGTCATCCCTGACGATCTGGCGACGGCGATCACCCGCTCACTCGCCCGGCTCGGCGAGCGAGCCGCCTACGCCGTCCGATCGAGCGCGACGGCGGAGGACTTGCCGGCGGCCTCCTTCGCAGGCCAGCAGGACACGTACCTGAACGTCGTGGGGCCGGCGGCGATCCTCCAGCACGTCAGCCGGTGCTGGGCCTCGCTGTTCACCGAGCGGGCCGTGACCTACCGCCTGCGGAACGGGTTCGACCATCGGAAGGTCCACATGGCCGTGGTCGTGCAGCAGATGGTGTTCCCAGAGGCGGCTGGCGTCCTCTTCACGGCCGATCCCGTCACGTCGAACCGGAAGGTCACCTGCGTGGAGGCCACCTTCGGCCTCGGCGAGGCGCTGGTCTCCGGCCTGGCGAACGGGGACGTCTACAAGGTGCGGGACGGCGAAGTCGTCTCCAGGGCAGTCGGGAGCAAGCGGCTGTCCATCCACGCCTTGCCGGCTGGCGGAACACAGAAAGAGCCGATCGAGCCGGAGCGGCAGGAGCAGCCGGCGTTGTCAGATGCGCAGGTCGTGCGGCTCGCGCAGCTGGGCCAGCAGATCGAGCAGCACTTCGGCCACCCCCAGGACATCGAATGGTGCCTGGTCGACGATGGCTTCCAGATCGTCCAGAGCCGGCCGATCACCACGCTGTTCCCCATCCCCGCGGCCAGCGACCGAGAGAACCACGTCTACGTCTCCGTCGGTCATCAGCAGATGATGACCGACCCCATGAAGCCCCTGGGGCTCTCCCTGTGGCAGCTGACAGCCCTCCGGCCGATGTCCGAGGCCGGCGGGCGGCTGTTCGTCGACGTCGCTCAGGCGCTGGGTCCGCCAACGAGTCGCGCCGGCCTCCTGGAGGTCCTAGGGAAGTCCGATCCGCTGATCGGGGACGCGCTGCAGACCATCCTCGAACGCGGCGACTTCATCCCGACGCTCCCGGACGAGGGTCCAGGCGTGACGCCGGGTGACGGCGCGCCAGCCCGGATCGAGACCGATCCGGCCATCGTCGCCGAGCTGATAAAGCGCAGCCAGGCCTCCATCGCCACGTTGAAGGGCGACATCCGGACGAAGTCCGGATCCGCGCTGCTCGACTTCATCCTGGCGGACGTCCAGGAGCTGAAGCGGATCCTGTTCGATCCACAGAGCCTCCAGGTGATCAGGGCGTCGATGGAGGCCACCTGGTGGCTCAACGAGCAGCTGCAGGGGTGGGTGGGCGAGAAGAACGCGGCCGACACGCTCACGCAGTCGGTCCCCCACAACGTCACGTCAGAGATGGGTCTGGCGCTTCTGGACGTCGCGGACGTGATCCGCCCGCATCCGGACGTGGTGGCTTTCCTGCAGCACGTCGAGGACGAGGGCTTCCTGGACGAGCTGCCCACTCTCGAAGGCGGGCGGGAAGCCCGAGACGCCATTCAGACCTACCTCGACAAGTACGGCATGCGCTGCGTCGGCGAGATCGACATCACGAGGCCGCGTTGGAGCGAACGCCCCATCACGCTCGTGCCCGTGATCCTCGGCAACATCAAGAACTTCGCGCCGGGCGCCGGCGAGCGACGCTTCGAGCAAGGGAGGCAGGAGGCGTGGAAGAAGGAACAAGAACTGCTGGAGCGCTTGCGAGCCTTGCCAGACGGGGAGCGGAAGGCCGAAGAAACCAAACGGATGATCGACCGCGTCCGGACCTTCATCGGATACCGGGAGTATCCGAAGTACAGCATGGTCAGTCGCTACTTCGTGTACAAGCATGCCTTGCTGGACGAGGCCGAGCGCCTCGTGCAGGCCGACGTGCTTTGTGAGAAGGAAGACATCTTCTTCCTGACCTTCCAGGAACTTCACGACGTCGTGCGCACGAACCAGGTGGATGACGAGTTCATCCGTCGGCGAAAGGACGCGTTCAGGTCGTATCAAGCGCTCACGCCACCCCGGGTGCTCACGTCGGATGGCGAGGTCGTCGCCGGTGCGTACCGACGCGACGACTTGCCGACCGGTGCGCTGGTCGGCTTGCCGGTTTCTGCCGGGACCGTCGAGGGGCGGGCGCGAGTCATCCTGGACATGGCGGAGGCCGATGTCGAACCGGGCGACATCCTGGTCACGGCTCACACGGACCCCAGCTGGTCGCCCCTGTTCGTCGCGATCACGGGCCTGGTGACGGAGGTCGGGGGCCTGATGACCCACGGCGCAGTGATCGCACGGGAGTACGGCTTGCCGGCCGTCGTGGGGGTGGAACATGCCACCCGGCTGATCCCGGATCGGCAGCGGATCCGCGTCAATGGAACGGACGGGTACCTGGAAATCCTGCCCTAGCGGCGCACTTGAGCTTCAGCTCGGCTTGGTCGGCCGCAATGCGCCGCCGTGCGATGCAGGCGTGTGGACGTGAAGATCGATTGCCCAGAAGCGGGCAGAGCGTTCCGCCCCGGATCCCCTGGCACCGATGTGCCGGTCGATGGCAGACAACTCCCGCGAGCACGACGCCCGTCCGTCAGCTCACGTGAGCGCCCGATTCGTTATGCCAGATGGACGATCTGGGCGTCGTCCCGGCTGATGGTGGCGAGGCTCGGCGCCGCACCCCTTGCCGTCGCCCTCGAGTACCCCAACCACGGCGTCACACACGCAGGCTCCACGACAGGGATCAACGATCGATCGATAAACGCAGGTGCAGATCGGGGCAATCAGCCAAGCTCTGATGGCCACATTGCACGTCCGCGAGAATGGCGGGGATCAGCCTTCACGATTCCGCTTCCACGGGGGTCGAGACTTCGGTGGAGGGTAGCCATACCGAGCGATCGTGGCCGAAGTCCACCCCATCCACCAGCCCCCGCAACCAGGCAGGATGGTGCGCAACTTGTCCTTCTTGCCCGCAGCCGCGAGGGCCACCAAGATGACGGCCCAGACGATTGCACAACCGACGCTGTAGGCCGTATAGCTGTCCAGTCGATCTCTCACCCGCGAATCATCCCAGCTCATCGGGTGATGTGATAATCGGGGATAACCCTGAGTCCGCCCCGAGCGCCCCAGTGCGTCGAAAACGGAGCTTCTGCATCGTGGCCCGAAATGTCTTCTCCACGTCACACAGTCTCCACCTGAACGCCCGACGGTCGAGGCCCAAGGCGCCCCTGATCAACGAGAGCGTCTCAACTCAGACGTGACATCGCCGCGGTCCGCTCCTCGAATCCCCGGATGTCAGCGACGAGCCCACCTCTGATAGTCAGGATCTGCCAGCGTTCTGTCGGGTCACCACCCTCCGACCGAGAACATTCGTCGAACACGCGAAGACCGACGAGGATCTTGTCACCGAACACGCCCGTTTCAGTGACGACCGCCCGGACCCCGTTCGCTCGACCGCGTCGGTACCAGGCAAGTACTTGGTCACGGTTTCGACAACCGGGGTTCGTATCGTCCGGCGCTCCCCAGGTGACGTTGGGATCGAGAAGTTCCCGGTAGCCGAGGAGATCGGCCGCCTGGAGTGCAGCGCGAAGCTGTCCGGCGAGCTGCTCCATCACTGCTGGGTCAGTTGCCATGGCAGGTATCTCCCTTCATCCCTTTCATGCCATCCTCGCACCAGCAAGAAGGCGTGTGCTGACCTGTGCGCCGGTGGGAGTCAAGGTAGATTCGGCGGACCCGGTCAGGCGGCTTCTCACTTTCGATTGTGCCGGACTGACGGAGACCTGAGGAGGACGTCCGATGACCATTCGCAGCGGTAGCACTGTCGGTGCGCCATGTTGGACAGACCTCTGGACCTCCGACGTCGAAGTGGCCCGATCGTTTTATGCCGATCTGTTCGGCTGGGAGGCTCTGGAGCCGAGCCCCGAGTTCGGGGGCTACTTCATGTTCGCTCGCGACGGTGTTCCTGTAGCTGGAGGCATGGGCCCGATGGGCGACATGCCGGCCAGCAACCGCTGGCGGATCTACCTTTCGACGAGCGACATGAACGAGACGCTGGCGTTGGTGACCGAATCGGGCGCCCAGATCGCCGTGCCGGCTATGCCGGTCGCCGATCTCGGCATCCAGTCGATCCTCGTCGACCCGACAGGTGCCGACCTCGGAGCCTGGGAGCCCGGAACCTTTCCCGGTTTCACGGTCCTGAACGAGCACGGGGCGCCCAGCTGGTTCGAACTCTTGACCCGCGACTATTCCGGTGCCGTTGAGTTCTATCGATCGGTGTTCCACTGGGACATCAACGTCGTCGCCGACGTCGATGACTTCCGGTATTCGACAATGGTCGATCCACAAGGTGGCGGCGAGCTTGCCGGCATCGGTGACGCCACGTCGCTGCTGCAGAACGGGGAACCGGCGTGCTGGTCGATCTACTGGGAAGTCGATGACGTCGATGGCGCTGTCGCCAGGGTCCGTGAGCTCGGTGGAGCGGTCGTGGAGGCCGGGCAGGACACGCCGTACGGGCGACTGGCGACGGTTAGGGATCCGCTGGGGGCACAATTCAAGTTCCGCACCTCGCCTGCGTAGGTCGTGACCAGCGCGGGCTGGATGCGTGGGTGGGCACCGGAAGCACGCTCAGTCCTGCGGTAGAAGTTCTCTCAGCCGATGGGCTACTTCAGGGATAGGAGTTGGCGCAGTGACGAAAATCACCCCATTCCTGTCGTTCGACGACCAGGCCGAGGAGGCCGTCGCGTTCTACCTGTCGGTCTTTCCAAACTCCCGAATCCTTCAAGTTGCCGTCACGGAGAGGGTGGTCCGGGACTGGCCGGCACGGTGATGACCATCCACTTCGAGCTGGACGGGAACGAGTCGTAGCACTGAACGGCGGTCCCGTGCACTACGGCTTCGACGAGTCGGTCTCGTTCATGGTCGATTGCGCCACTGACGAGGAGGTCGACCACTACTGGGAGCGCTCACCGACGGTGGTGAGGAGATCGCCTGTGGGTGGCTGAAGGATCGCTTCGGCCTCCGCTGGCAGATCGTGCCGACCGAACTTCCTTCGTTGCTCGGTGACCCGGACCCCGAGCGGGCGAGTCGGGCCATGCAGGCCATGTTGACCATGAAGAAGCTCGACATCCAATCCGTGAAGGATGCTGCCGACGGGGTGGCGCGCCAGGACGGGTGAGTGCAACCGGACCGGACGGCCCATGAGGAGCGCAGGACGCACTGATCCGCCTCCAGCGATTGGTCATCTCTGCCCCGCCGCAGCGCCGGTCGGGCTCGTTGGCGCCTCGATTGCCACGGAAACGCGGAGCGGCGAGTCGCAAGGAGCACCGCCAGGCCAGCGCGCTGAGCGCCCGAGCGAGGCGCAGAGAGTTTCGCGCGACTGAGGGCATCGCGGGCGGCACGGGCGGCGTCGATCGAGTCGGACTTCGCCCCGTCCCGGCGCTTGGCCCGCCACGGCCGATCGAGCTCGATCACCTGCTCACCTCGCTCCTCGAGGAACCGTGTGAGCCCAGCTCCGTAACTGCCGGTGCCTTCGATCGCCCACGCTCGATGAGTTCCGCGGGCGCAGGCGAGCCCAAGGATCTCTGCGTACCCTCTCGGATCGGTCGTCACGGTGCGCTCCTCCAACAACGCTCCCGTCGAGGTCACCAACGCAGCAGTGTGGGTGTGCTTGTGGGTGTCGACTCCGATGACGATGTCGACGGTTTCTGCCAGCATGGTCATGCGTTCAACTTCCGTTTCCTTGTCGCCCCTGACACGATCGGAAAAGCGCTTCGGCGTGTGGGCGTGAGGACACGTCCTCGACGCGGTTGGACGAGGACCTGAACCTGGAACCGCGTGGACTACGAGCGAGTACCGACCAAGACGCCGCCTCTGGGCTTTCGGTGACGCGCATCAGTAACGGGCCGCCCTTTCCAAGTCAGGGAGCCGCACCGGAACCGTCTGCTCGCCTCGCGCCACTGCGTGATCCAGGGCGGAGCGAGCGCGGATCGGGCATTATGTACTGCCGCCAAGGAGTGCCTTCGTGTTCCGTGGATGCATCGATAGCGGGAGGGCCGATGCCGAGCGCCGATGAGATCCGAGACGTTCAGCGAGCGACGTGGGCCGGGCTCTCTGCGGGCTGGGAGAAGTGGGACTCGGTCATCATGGAGCAGCTGGGCCCGGTCGGCGCAGCCATTATCGAACGTCTCGACATCGCTGAAGATCATCAGCATCTCGACATTGCCGCGGGCACGGGTGAGCCGGGTTTGAGTATCGCGAGACTGTCGCCGAAGGGACGCGTCGTGCTGACCGACCTCGTAGCGGAGATGCTGGACGTAGCCGCGCGACGAGCCAGGGCGCAAGGGGTCGCCAATATCGAGACGAAGGTGTGCAGCGCCGATGATCTGCCGTTCAACGACGCCACATTCGATAGCGTTTCGGTGCGTTTTGGGTACATGTTCTTCCCCGACATGGGCAAGGCGACGGCCGAGTTCGCGCGTGTGCTCAAGCCGGGCGGACGTCTCTGCTCGTCGGTATGGGTCAAGCCCGAGGAAAACCCGTGGACGACGATCGCCATGCAGGCAATCGCGACCGAGGCGGTGGTGGCGCCACCCGAC
>JBEKLQ010000078.1:0-19054 GCA_050010115.1 Acidimicrobiales bacterium
GGCAGGGCAGCCGCAAGGACCCGCCGTACCCGTTTCGTGAGCTGGTCGCTGGCCACCATAGTTCTCAGTATACCCATACTTCCCTGTGCCAGGGAACTATCGTTCTACGGGGAAGTATATATCCTCCGCCGGTGGCTGAGCCGGCCGGTGAGCGACCCCCCGGAGAGCGACGACGTGACACAGCCAGCGACCCGCCGTGGGCCTAGCTCTCCGAGAAGGTGAATCGACGCTCGTGATGGTTTCCTGGCTCCAGTCCAGCACGTCTTCCTTCTGGAGGCGGCCAACGACGATCCCGGGTGCGATGCCGATCCTCTTCGCGAATGCGACGATCTCCTCGTCGCTGTCGAGTGACAGCAGCTCGGGCTCCAACCTTTTTGGGATCAGATGGTTGGCCGAGAAGTCATTCGCCTCCTCTTCGGCGGCATCGGCCGACGGATCGCCGGTGATGAAGGTCTCCTTCTTGCTGTGGAGCAAAACGTGACCGGCCTCATGAAAGAAGGAGAACCAGAGGTGGTCATCTGTCTTGTGACGAAGGCTGAGCTGAATGACCGCCTTTGTTGGCGTTACCCAACGGGCAGCTCCGCTTGCGCGGGTCCCTTTGATCTCTGGGACGAACACCACCGCAACTCCCGCCGCAGCGCAGAGGGAAACGAGAGCAGGTATGGCCTCACTTATGGGAAGAATTGTCAGCGATCGGATCTCTTGCAACGCCGAGCGAAATTTGCGGGCGTCAAACGGTTCGCAGGCGATATCGGCCGCATCTAGTTCGCCCAGTCGCAACCATGCGGCAATGGCCCCGTCGTCGCTCTCGAAAGCCTTCGACTTCCGGAACGAAGCAAGGGGAGCCCGCCAGACGTTTTCCCAGCTCTCTCGGTTGGCCACTCCAAAGAACCGACAAGCCTCCTGAAGCTGAGTTCCAACGTCCGCTCCCTTTGTAATCACGCCTCGCTTAGTCAGCTCCTTGATTGGCAGTGTCTGCAGCCACTTGGCGTCACTGGCCAGATATTCCCGATCCTCGGTGCGGGCGAGTCGGTCACGATAGTTGTCTTCGAGCCGATTCCAAATCTTGGCCGGAACCCCGGTCACCTTTTCCAAGACGAGAGCCGTTTCATGCGATATCGGAGCGATTCCCTGGATCATCTGGTTGACATGCTTCGGTGAGAGGCCCGTGCGAGTTGCCAGATCCGACTGCGTCATACCTCGTGCGATCAGCGTCGCACGCAGGTGTCACCCGGCGCAACCGCGTAGTCCGGCTCGTATCGCAAGGGACGATGGTCTGCCGCTGTTGTCATCGATTCGCTACCTCCCGTGCTCGTTGTTGATGATGACGTCGGAGATCATGGCGGCCGTGCACTCCGGCCAAGTCTCCGTTTCCTCGGTTGCCGTGACGCCGTCAGGGACAAGGATGACGACCACACCGTCGGTATCGCCGACATGAAGCTCATCGCCACCACCATGTTACCTAGCACAGGCCGCCCGGCAGCCCATTCGGGCCGCTCCCGTCGGCTGTCGAGACTGTTCATACGACCTGGGTTCTTGTGTGAAGCCTCACCTCACGCCAGCGCTACGCGGCCTCCTCGGGTGTACGGAAACCCCCGGAATGGGTGTACGGATTCGATCGGAATGCGTGTACGAAAACGGCCGGAGCGCGCACAATAGGGGCGCATGCGACGCGTGTGGGCAGCGCGAGCTCTACGCAGTGGTCGGCCTACCGGAGCTTGACGGAGACCCGAAGTAGCTACCTGCTGGAGCAGGGTGGCGCCGTTACCGCTGTCGTGATCATTCCGAAACGTGCCTTCCAGTCCGCCGACGACGCCGTCCGGCGCTTGCGCCGCAGAATGTGGCTCTTCGGATTCCAGCGGGGTCTGACTGCTCCTGATGGTGAGCTGCCGTGGTGCTTCCGTGCAACGCTAAGCGTGTGAAGGGCGGACTGCGAATCGACGAGCCGACTGGCGAGCGCTGGCAACTCGCTCTCAATCTAGTAGCTCCACTCCGGGGTTGCCCTACGTGGTTCCCCACGTCGGTGCGCAAGGCGAGCGTCTACCTGAGCCCGGATGAGGTTGCCCGATTCGCCACATTGGCGGAGCGAGAGGGGACGTCGCCTAGCTGTCAGGCGTGTTTAAGAACCACCGTGGAGGCTGCAGTCGATCCGACCCCGATGCATCCCGACGTGGCGGCGCAAGCAGCACCGTCGACGTAGCCGACTCCTGGCGGGAGCGTTTCCGCGACCCAGATCGCGCCGCCATCCGTAGTGCGGAAGGTCGACGCACCTGCTCCGGCCGCTTCACAGACCGAGACAGCTGGGCACGCGACAGCGTCAAGGTTGCCGTCGCCAGAGGGAAGCTTCTGGCTCGTCCAGATGGTGCCTCCATCAGTGGTACCAAGGGCGACAGCGGCAGAACCGGACGCGTTTTGTCCCACGGTTTCGCAGATAGATGTTGTAGAGCAGCTAATTGCAGAAAGGTATCCCGTGCCGGAAGGCAGCTTCTGGCTTGTCCAGATCGTGCCCTCGTCTGACGTATGCAGAACACCACCTGCGGACCCGGACGCGTTTTGTCCGGCGGCTTCACAGATCAAGGTCGACGGGCATGCGACGCCGTAAATAGTGGTCGTCACGTTCTCGGCCTGCCAACTGGCACCACCATTTGTGGTCCGTGCAGCGCCTCCCAAGCCCATGGCTTCACAGACGGAGGTTGACCGACAACGCACAGCGTCCAGGACCCCGATGCCCGAGGGAAGCTTCTCGCTCGTCCAGGTCGCACCACTGTTGGTCGTGCCGATCGCGACGCCCCCGTTCGACGTGCTCTGCCCCACGGCCACGCACGTCGAGACGGAGGGACAAGCGACCGCATAGAGGATGACAACACCCGCGGGCAAGCCTCGTGCCACCCAGCTCGTTCCTCCGTCTGTCGTACGTATCGCTACACCAGAGCCGCCCGTAATCGATGGACGCTCACCCACGGCTTCGCAGGTCTGCGCCAATGGGCACGCAAGACCTGTGAGCTGAACGACCCTGGCGAGGAAGTTCGGATTCGTCCACGTCGAGCCTCCATCGGTCGTACTCACAACGTAGCCATAGTTCTCTGAGAGCTGGTTCCCACTCACGGCATCGCAGATCAACGTCGAGGGGCAGGCGATAGCGGTCAAATACGCAACTCCCGACGGGAGCTTCTGGCTCGCCCAGATCGCGCCACCATCAGTCGTGCGTATGACGCCAGAAGGAAGTCCCAAACCAGGCTGGTTGATCGCCTCGCAAATCGATAACGAGGGGCATGAAATGCCCACAAGACCACGCGTGGCCGACGGGAGCTTCTGATTCGTCCAGCTGGTGCCAGCGTTGGTCGTCCCGATCGCGACGCCGGCGGATCCGGACGTGTTCTGCCCCACTGCCTCGCACACCGGCGTCGACGGACAGGCGACAGAATACAGGTCACCTGTCCCGGAAGGGAGCTTCTCGCTCGTCCAGCTGGTGCCACTGCTTGTCGTGCGAATGGCGACCCCGGCGGTTCCCGATGCGCTCGCCCCCGCTCCCTCGCAGACCGACGTCGACGGACAGGCAACCGCAAAGAGGGCACCCATCCCAGAGGGGAGCTTCTCGCTCGTCCAGCTGGCGCCACTGCTTGTCGTGCGAATGGCGACCCCGGCGGTTCCCGACGTGCTCAAGCCGACGGCTTCGCAGATCGAAGTCGACGGACAGGCAACCGCGTTGAGGTCCTCTGTACCGGCAGGGAGCTTCTCGCTCGTCCAGCTGGCGCCGCTGTTTGTCGTGCGAATGGCGACGCCGGCGGTTCCCGATGTGCTCGCGCCCACGGCCTCGCAGACCGACGTCAATGCACAGGCGACGGCGCTGAGCTGACCGGTGCCGGCAGGAAGTTGCTCTCGTGTCCAGGTCATGCCGGAGTTCAAGGTGCGAGCTGCGTAGCCATCCGGGCGAGCTACACCGACAACCTCGCAGACAGACGTGGACGGACAGGCGGCACCATAAAGCCCGTTCGATGGCTCCGCAAAGGTGGTTGCCACGGACCACGGGGTCACCAGTTCAGCATGGGCTCTCGGGAGCGCAACGCCGCCCGCAACAGCGATCGACCCGAGAGCAACGAGAGCCACCAGAGCCACGCGCTGCCCCCGCGCTGTCCGCCGTGCGCGGAGCCTCCCTCCTCGCTGCCACCTCACGGGTATCCCCCTTTGCGCTATCGAGGACAGGCGGACTCTACACTGGCAGAGCTGCCGGCATCAACGGCCTCGGCTTCCACGATCTCAGACGGACGAACGCCCTGCCCTAGTCGGCCTCGGTGTGGACGTGAAGACAGCCCAGCAACGCCTTGGCCACTCGGATGTGCGGATGACCATCGGGCTGTACGCACAGGTGGAGCAGCAGTCCGACCGGGCTGCCGCCGACCAGCTCGGCTCGACTTGGCCAGACGCGCATCTCGAGCGCCCACCGGAGCCAGTCGAGTGGACCAACCGCCGCCTCGATCGCTAAGAACGCAATTGCGAATTGCTGCTGAAGCTGTCGACCAGGCTTTCGAGGGCTCGCTGCGACGAGGTCTTCCAGGAGTTTTAGCACCTTCGCCCAGGATGCCTTGACGATGGACTGACCCAGCCCAACGACTCCAATGATGAGAGCGGCGAGGCAGTCGAGCGCGCAACCGACTGAGACGAACGACTAGCGCTCCCGCCGCCGTTCCCGTACCCGCCGTGTCCGGAGCCTCGCAGGTATTCCTTGAGCTCGACACGCATCGCAGAAGCGGCGGTTCCGAGACGGTTCGAAGAGTGTGTGGCATGCGGGGTTCGCGCACATCTTGTCCGAGTGCTGAATGACTTTGGAGGCGAGCCACCTCGATAGCCCTTCTGGGCCGTTGTCGGTGAGTGGCGACTCAAGCAGCCGAGTCAAGCGCAGCCGCTCCACATCGACCCTGCGCAGCTGCCGAATCATCGCCGAGGCTCCTGGCACCCTCGGTCAGGCGGTAGGCGCTCCACGCGCGTCCGCCGAGCTCTGCCCACGTTCGAAGCGACTCGCGCCTCGTGACCATTGTTTCTGAGCCGCCGGGGGTTGGCCGAGTCTGGTCCAGCCGATAGCGGCAATAGGTTCCCTCGTGCTACCGGCCCTTCGGCAACTGGCCAAGGCTGGCACGTGGATTCGATACCAGCTCCGTTTTGAACGGTCCGGGCGTCGCTTGGACGCAGTTATTGAAACGTCCGATCTGAGTGCCTTGCAAGATGCACTGTCACGGGCGGAAAGCCTTGAATCCTATTGGGAAACCGATGGCGATCCCGTTGTCCTCACGTACGACACCGACAAGAGAGTCTGGGTGGACAGACTGGGTACCGCGTATCGAGCTGACCAGGCCGACTGAGCACATAGGGCATAGTCAGCGGCACGGCGGCGCCTTGTCAGCTGATGAGCCCGCTAGGGTCCACGCCGACGCCGGCTGCCTTCAGTTCCCTAGCCAGCGCCGGCTTCCAGGCACCCGCTGCATCCAGCGGGACATACAGGACGCCGTCGATATCTGAGGGTCGCTCGACACCCTCTTCGTAGAGCAGTGCAACCCTGGCCCGGCCCAGGCGCCCGAAGAAGAATCCGAGTTCCAATATGACATTCTGTCGCGGTCGCGGCCTTTCCGTGTCCGCGTCCTTCGCCCACCCAACGTCGTCGGCTGTCGCAATGACCACGGCATAGGCCGCGTCCGCCGCATGGCTTTCAAATTTCTCGATGATCGCCCGACCCTCGTTAGCTTGCTCGTGCAGAATCACTGGCTCGTTGTGAGTGACCGCCGTCAGGAATCGCGCAACCTCGTGTGTCCTTCCGTGATCATGCCCATGAACGATGAATACTCTCTGCCCACTCGATCGGAGTCTGAAGCTGGCTCCGGGACACCGCCAGCAACCTCCACCTCAAGCTTGCTGCCTTGAGGATCGCGATAGCCTGGGACACGCCAGCAGCTTTTGCCTCCTCGAACCTGCTCTCCGGAGTTGTCATGGTAAAGGCAACCAGGGTGTAGCGGATGTTCGTGAAGCTTTCGTAGAGAGGATTTGCGTCTCCCAGGACGTTTCTCAGGACAACGTCGGTGTTCTGCCGCCAGAGCTCGAAATCCGCCGGACGCCCGTTGTTTCCTTCATCGATCTGCTGTTGTAGAAGTTCGAGCTTCCGTGTCACATCCGTGCTGGGGAGCCTACGACACGCCGCCCACCTTCCCAAAGCCCCGCCAGCATGCCTCCTCAAGCAGCTGCTGGGCATGTTCCAAGTAACCCAGGGCGGTTCACACGTTTGTCGGCGGCGACGATATCGTCGAGCGCGAACTTGGTCAACGTGGAACCAAGATTCCGGCCGCGGGCCGACGGGTCAATCACCACGCTGGGCAAGACGACGGTGTTGCCCGCTACATGGTGGTCCGCGCGGCCGAGCTCGTACTGGTTCGTGCTCTCATTCTTGCGGAGCTCGATCGCCTCATCCACCGGACCATCCTAGCTGCGGCGGCCAAGGTGTGACGGGTGGGTTCCGCCGATACCACCGCACCTACCGTAGGATTGCGCAGACCATGAACGACCCAGTGGAGCTACTGTCGACAGTCTTGGATCAGGCGGCTGCGCTCGTCGTCGGCTTGCGCATCGATCAGGCAGTGCTGCCGACGCCATGCTCGGCCTGGAATGTCGCGGCCCTGGTCAACCATCTGATTGATGATCTCGGCAACTTCACGATGATGGCTGGGGGAGGGCAGCCGGACTGGTCCGCTCAGCCGTCCAAGGTGCCGTTCGACATGTGGGCGGACGTCTTTAACAGCGAGGCGCGCGATGTTCTTGCGGCCTGGAGCGAAGCGCCGGATGACGCTCGCGGAGGGATTGATATGCAATTGGCCGAGGTGGTCGCGCACGGTTGGGACATCGCCAAGGCGAGCGGTCAGTCCGTCAGCTTGGATGCAGATGCCGCCGCCCAGGGGTTGGCGTGGAGCCGCGAACGGCTCACGCCCGAGCGCCGTGGCTCGGCGTTTGGCCCCGCAGTCACAGTGCCCGAGGGCGTGGCACCCGTGGATCAGTTGGTGGCCTGGTTCGGCCGGAACCCTGCCTGGGCCCCGCCCGCCTGAGGAGACTCGGTGAGGGCTTCGGGCCATGCCACGATCCGTTGACGATTAGGGCTCCATAGGCCGGCATCGTTACCCTCGGCGCCATGGCAATCCCGACTCCAGACCTTGATGGTGCCCTCCTCCGTATGGTGAGTGACGGTGAGACGCGGAGGGTCAGGAATATCGACGATCCGCTATCGGTTGGCCGACGAAGGGGTCGCGTGTGAACGCGGTGGGTCGGGCCATCACCATCGCTCGCGGGAGGCGCCCCATGCGGCAGGTTGCGCGCCAATTGCCGCCCCCGAAGTCGAGCATCTTGTAAAAGCCTCCATCAAACCCGGGGTGGTTCAATCGCCTCCGGTCACGAGGGTCATCTTGCCGGCGACGGAGAAAAGGTCGCTCATCGCGCGGTCGGAGAGGCTGGGGCGGCCCGTCGTAGCCGTCTGGCGTCGGTGATCAGGAGTCGATGGGTCGGGGCCAGTCGTCGGCTCGCAGCACCGCCTCGGTGCCGCCGTCGACGGTGATCACCGATCCGCAGAAGAAGCCGGCGTCCGCCGAGAGGAGGTAGTCGACCAGCCCGGCGATCTCCTCGGGCCGGCCGGGACGGGCCATGGGGATCGGGTAGACGTCGCCCAGGGTGGCAACGAAGTCCCACCCCCCTTCGGTCATGGGCGTGTCGATGAACCCGGGGGCGATGGCGTTGAGCCGGATGCCCGACCCGATCCAGTCTGCCGATGGGGCGTGGCGCCGGACCCACCTGGCCAGGGCGAGCTTGGATGCTGGGTAGGCGCCCAAGGCGTCGCCCCCCGCCGCTCGGCGGGCGCCGTCCTCGTCACCGGCGAGGCAGAGATCGGCCACCTCGACCGGGTATCCGGGCTGGGTCGTCGCCGAGTTGGAGCTCATCACGACGGCGCTGGGTTCCGATCCCTGGGCGAGGAATGGCCGCAGCCCGGTGAGGGAGGCGATCGCACCGAAGTAGTTCACCGAGACGATGGTTGCGGCGCTCCCGGCCTGGATGCCCGCTGCCACGATGAGACCGTCGAGGGTGCCGTCGCACTGTGCGGCGACCTCGGCCACCATGGCCTCGCGTCCCGGCGCCGTCGAGAGATCGGCGGTGACCTCGGCATCTCGCAGGTCGACACCGATGATCCGATGTCCGGTCGCCTCGAGGCGGTGGCGGATCGCCCGCCCCATCCCGCCGGCCGATCCGGTCATGACGATGGTGGACATCGTCATGCTCCGGGCAAAGGGGTGACCAGCACGCAGCGGGTTCCCGTGTAGATGGTGGGCGTGCACTTGTTGCAGTGGACGCACAGGCCCGCACTGCGCTCATGGTCGCGCATCTTGTTGGGCCCGGGCTATGGCGACGAACTCGAACCCCTCCTCGAGGGCCCCCTCGATGGTGTCGAGACGGTTGACGCCGCCGAGAAGGATCAGCGGCATCGACAGTGCCTCGCGGAACTGACGGGCGAAAGGCAGGAAAAAAGGCTTCCTCGAACGGGAGCTCGGGGAAGATGCGCCGGCCGAACAGCTTGAGGCCCAGGCCGACGACTCGGGGTTGGGTGGCGATGAACTCGGCCATGGGGACATCTCCCCGGAAGAAGTACATGCCGTTGAGCAACGAGCTGCCCCCAGTGAGGCACCGGCGCGCACCTGCGGAGCCGCCGTTTCCCGTTCGCCCAGGTTGCCCAAATCGGCACTGTTCTCCTCTTTCCCAAGCTGGGAACACGAGTTCGCTTCTCGTCGCTTGCTCTGTAAAGTTCCCTGGTCAGGGTTCCGCGATCGCCACTGGAGGATCACGTCGATGACTTCTGGTACCCGTTCAGGCACCAGGCAGGCGCTGAAGAGTCCAGGTCGCCCCTCCATCAGTCGTGCCGACCGCAGCGCCATCTCCGCTGCCGGTTAGGCCCACGGCCTCGCAGTCGCTCACCGAAGGACAAGCCACCCCAGCGAGGGATTCCACGGACGAAGGGACGCCCTGTGGCGTCCACGCGGCTCCGCCGTCGGTAGTACCGAGTGCCGTTATGTCGCCGTCGCCCACGGCCTCGCAGTCGCTCACCGACGGGCAGGAGATGCCGCTGAGGTCGTTCAGCCCGGGCGGGATGCGCTGGATTGTCCAGGTCGCCCCACCGTTGTGGGTGCGAATTACCACGCCGACCTGCTTGTGACCACCGTGTACGGACTTGCTACCCACTGCTACGCAGGTCTTCACGGTGGGGCAGGCGACGGCACTGAGAAATGAGACGTTCGGCGGGACGCTTTGCTTGGTCCACGTGGTCCCGCCGTCAGACGTGTGGAGGGCTGGCGCGCCGTAGCCGACCGCCTCGCACGTCTGCGCGGACGGGCAGGCGATGCCTTCAACGAGGTTGGCTCCCGGGGGGACGCTTTGGTGTTTCCAGGTGGCGCCTCCGTTGACCGTCCCCACTATGGTGCCGCCGTTCCCAGTAGCCTCGCAGACGGCCTTCGAGGGACAGGCGATGGCGAGGAAGTAGCCGCCGACAAGGGTTACTGGTTCGGTCGTCCACTGAGTGCCCCTGTCGGTGGTGCGGTAGATAGCGCCTGCGTCCCCGTTCCCGCTTCCGACCACGTCGCAGGTCGTGGCCGAAGCGCAGGCGACGCCGAACAGGGCGCCGACCCCGGCCGGCTGGGTCCGTCGCTTCCAGGTCGTCCCTCCGTCGGTGGTGCCCACGACGGTGCCGCCGGCAACGTTGGCCACCTCGCCGACCGCCTCGCAGGAGGTTGCCGTGTGACAGCTGACAGCCTGGAGGGGTGGGACCCCGCTGGTTACCGCCGCGCGGGCCGACGTGGCCCCGGCTGGTGTTGGTGACGATGCCAGCACGGCGGGGAGACCGAGCACCGCCATTGCCAGCAGGCCTGTCCGAAGGCCAACAGCTCGGAACCTCAACCCGTCTGGAGAGAACGTTCGTTTCGGCATGCCGCCACCCTCCTCGCTGGCTCCGTTGCCCGCCCGGCCGGTTCCTAGCGTACCGAAGACGAACATCACGCCGATGGTCCGCAATGACGGCGGTGGTCCGTAGATCGTGAGTACTACAACTACCGGGCAGCTGTCATCGTGTCCGAGTCGCTGCGTTGACCGTCTACCTCGCCCGTTTCCGGCAGCTCGTCCAGTGCGGTAGCAGGACTGTCGCTCATCCCGGCTTCATGGCCGAGTCGAGGAGCGAGTAGATGGCGTCCCAGCGACGCTGCCGATCGCTGGTCTGCGCATGATTCGCCTCGAAGGCGACGACTCCCATCAACTCCTCCAAATCACGTTCGCTCCCTGTCAGCGCGACGCCGTTCGGACGCGGTTGAGCCGCGTACAGCACCCGCTCGCATTCCTGGTCGAGTACTGGTCCGTCGAGGAGCAGCCGGTAGGAGTCTTTGGGCACGACCACGGTGACGCAGCGCCGACCTCTTTGAACAGGCCGAGGGGCGAGAGGTCGTCCAATGATCCCTGCCAGCCGTCGATCACCGCACGGGGCGAGCGTCACCGACGTCGCCAGGCGATACGGAGTGACACACCAGACCGTGTCAACCTGGCTCCGTCGCTACGCGAACGAGGGCTTCTCTGCTCTCGTCGATAAGCGCTCGAGGTGCCCGGCCAGCGCCGGCAGGACGTCTTCCGGCACCGAGACGCTCCGGCGTCCCGCCTTGGTCTTCGGCGCCTTCGTGAGGGTTCGGCCACCCATCAGGGTGACGCGGGTCTCCCGTACGTGGAGAGGCGCACGGTCGATCTCGAGGTCGGCTCGGCCGTGTCCGAGCAGCTCACCACGGCGCAGCTGGGAATGCCACCAGGAGCACGCCCGCTCGGAGGTGTTCCGGCATCGCCGCCACTGGGCGGCCGACACTCGATCGTCATATAGGGACCTTCGGCCCTACCCATCCCGGCCGCTGCGTCTCAGATTGAGGAGTGTGACGCGCCGGAAGGGGTCGTCATGACCAGTGACCGTTCGCGGCAGCGAAGCGGCGCCAGTGAGGACAGGTTCCGACGAAAGGGGTCTGAAATGCAGTTGGAGAACAGAACCGAGGGTCGGCACCCCCGTTCGCGAGTCCACGGCGCGGCTCCGGGCTTCCGCCGGGTGGGCTTGTTGAGTCTGGCGGCGGTAGTTGGCCTGGTGGCTTCGGGCTGCGGATCATCGTCAAGCACATCGACTTCGAGCGTCGCGCACGGCTCGAACACCATTCCGTCGGGGCTCAGCATCAGCTCGTTCACCGTGAGCATCGCGTCGGAGATGTCCCAGTTCAAGCCGCTGACCGAGTACGCCACCAAGGGGGCCAACACCCTGCAGGTGGGGGTGATCCTGCCCGACACCACGTCGTCGACGCGGTACGTGGACTTCGACCAGCCGTACCTGAACGATGCCTTTGCCGACGCCGGGTATACGCAGGCGCAGTACCGGATCGACAACGCCCAGGGAAGTGACGCGACCGAGCTGGACGATGCCACTGCCGACATCAACCTGGGCGCCAAGATCCTGGTCATGGACCCGCTCGACGGCCCCACCGGGGTGGCGATCGCGAAGCTGGCCGAGTCCAAGGGCGTCACCATGATCAGCTACGACCGCGCCACCTTCCAGGGCACGAACACCTACTACGTCAGCTTCAACAACGAGCTCGTGGGTGAGCTGATCGGCAAGGGCTTCGAGTCCTGCGTTTCCTCTTGGAAGATCTCCAAGCCCAAGGTCTTCGTCCTGAATGGTGGCGAGGACACCGACCCCAACGCCATCTCCTTTGCTGAGGGATACAACAAGGTGGTCTGGAGCCAGACGGCCAAGACGGTCAGCGCCGGCGCCACCAACAGCCTCGGCTACTCCCTGGTCGGCGAGAACTACGCCCCCGGCTGGGACAACACCAAGGGCGGAACCATCTTCCAGCAGACGTACACCGCGCACCCTGAGATCAACGCCACCATCGAGGCAAATGACGGGCTCTCCAATGCGGTGATCACCGACCTCATTGCGGACGGGGTCAAGCCCTACAAGGTCCCGACCACCGGGCAGGACGCCACGGCCCAGGGCATGGCCTATATCCTCGAGGGCTACCAGTGCGGCTCGGTCTACAAAGCGGTCTACAAGGAGGCCCAGGACACCGTCGCCCTGGCCACCATCCTGTTGGCCGGCGACAAGCCGCCTTCGACTCTGCTGAACTCCACCACCGTCGATCCGGCCGATTCCAGCATCACCGAGCCGGCGTCGCTGCTGGTCCCGGTGTGGGTCGACCAGGCCAATATGGAGGCGACGGTGGTCAAGGACGGCTTCGACCCCGCCGCGGCCATCTGCACCATCGCGGGTGCGAGCCTCTGCACCAAAGACGGAATCTCGTGATCATCTGACTCGGACGGGGCGTTCACTGAAGCGCCTCCTCAACAGCGTTGGTGGGCCGTCCGGCCGGGGGCTCCCGCCAACGCCGCTCTGGGGGGAGGGGGTCGTGTCCTGCCCGTCCCGGCGGGAAGGGCGGGCGGCTGTGGCCTGCGGGTACTGGGGTACCGGAGGGGTGGGAGGCTTGACATTGGCAGGGCCACTGAGGGGTCGTAATCTACGTGACTGAGATGAACGAGGGCCTGAAAGGCGCGAGCCGCGGCGGGGAAGAGGCGGAGCCCTTGCTGAGGCTGCGGGGGATCGACAAGCACTTCGGGCCGGTGCAGGCGCTCTACAAGGTGGACCTGGATCTGCCCACGGGCCGGGTGACAGGCCTCTGCGGCGACAACGGTGCCGGCAAGTCGGTGCTCACCCGCTGCATCGCCGGGGTGCACCAGCCCGACCACGGTCAGATCTACTTCGAGGGGCGGCCGGTTCACATTCGGAGCGCCCGGGACGCTGCCGCCCTGGGGATCGAGACCGTCTACCAGGATTTGGCGCTGGCCGACAACCTGGACATCGTCCAGAACATGTTCCTTGGCCGGGAGCGCCTGCGCCGCAGGCTACTCGACGAGGACTCGATGGAGCGGGCCGCGGCCGAGACCCTGAGCAGCCTGCGGGTGACCACGGTGCGTTCGATCCGCCAGCCGGTGGCCTCGCTCTCGGGAGGTCAGCGGCAGGCGGTGGCCGTGGCCAAGGCAGTCATGTGGAACTCCAAGGTGGTGCTGCTGGACGAGCCCACGGCCGCGCTCGGGGTGGTGCAGACCCGGATAGTGCTGGACCTGGTCGGGCGGCTCCGGGACCACGGGCTGGCGGTGATGGTGATCTCCCACAACCTGAACGACATCTTCGAGGTCGCGGACCGGATCGCGGTGCTCCACCTGGGGCGGATGGTGGCTGAGGGGCCGGCCGCGGACTTCGACCGGCAGAGCGTGGTCGAGTACATGACGACCGGTGCCTCGGGCGGGCGGCCGTTGGAACCGGCCGGAACCGCCAGCGGGGAGGGCTGAGCCATGGGCCCGGATCGAGGACTCCCGGTGACCGCGGTCCCGGGGGAGGACCCGACCGGGGCGGTGGAAGCCAAGACGGTGGTCGACCCCACCGCCGCCCCCGAGGTGGCCGCGGCCGAGGTTCCGCCCGAGATCCTCGCCCAGTCGCTGGGCCAGTACCTCCGGGGCTGGTGGCTCCGGGTCCGCAGCGGCAACAGCGGTGTCCTGCCCGTGGTCCTGGCCATCGTGCTGGTCGCCGTCGTCTTCGAGATCGTCACCCCCGAGCACGCCTTCCTGCGGCCGAGCAACCTCGTCTACATCTTCGGGCTGAGCACGGTGTACATGGTGCTGGCGATGGCTGAGATCGTCGTCCTGCTCCTCGGGGAGATCGACCTCTCGGTCGGCGCGGTCGCGCTGGTCGGCGGGGTGATCGCCTTCAAGCTGGTCCAGCAGCCAGGGCCGGCCTGGCCGTGGTGGGCAGCGATCCTGGCCGCGCTCGTTTGCTGCGGTGTCATCGGCGCCCTCCAGGGGACGCTGATCGCACGGCTCAAGATCCCATCCTTCATCGTGAGCCTGGGTGGGTTCCTTCTCTTCTCGGGCGTGTTGGTCATCGTCCTGGGCGGCGCCGACGGCTTCGTGGCCGTCAGCTCGGCGGTGCCCAACCAGAGCGTCATCTACTACCTGGTCCAGGGAGTGATCGACCCTGTGGCCGGCTGGGTGGCCCTGGCAGTGGCGGTCGGGGCTGTCGGCACGACCCTCTGGCTGCGCGCAGCGTCGAGGCGGCACCAGGGTCTGGTGGCTCCCCCGGCCGGCCTGACCGCCATCAGAATCGCCCTGGTGGCGCTCATCGGCGTCGCCGTGGTGATGATCTGCACCGTCAACCGCGGCGGCGGCATCGTCACCGTGAAGGGGGTCCCCTGGGTGATCCCGATCGTCCTCGTCGTGCTCGGCGCCTGGACTCTCCTGCTGCAGCGGAGCCGGTTCGGCCGCTACGTTAACGCCATCGGTGGCAACCCCGAAGCGGCGCGGCGAGCCGGGGTCAGCCTCGCTGCCATCCGCACCTGGGCCTTCGCCCTCTGCTCGGCGACCGCCGGCCTCGGCGGCATCCTGCTCGGTTCCTTCTTCTACGGTCAGTACAGCACCAACACGCAAGACCCCGGTCAGCTCGTCCTCTATACGGTCGCCGCCGCCGTCATCGGCGGGACCAGCCTCTTCGGTGGCCGGGGCAAAGCGATCCACGGCGTTCTCGGCGGCCTCCTCATCGGCGGCATCGCCTACGGCGTGTCCCTGCTCGAATTAGGGGAATTGGCCACGCCGCTGGAATACATCGTGCCGGGCGGCGTGCTCCTTGCCGCGGTTCTGGTTGACGTGCTTTCGCGGCGCGGGGCCAGGACCGGGAGCGTGTCTCGTGTCTGACCACCCGTGGGAGATCCAGCCGGCCCAGCCTCCAGCGCGTCGCCAGGTACCCGGCGCCACGGCCGGCATCGAGGACTCCCGTTGAGCGCGGCCCCGGGGGAGCCCCCGACCGGGACGGTGGTCGACCTCACCGCCGCCCCCGAGGTGGCCGCGGCCGAGGTCCCGCCCGAGATCCTCGCCGAGTCGCTGGGCCAGTACCTGCGGGGCTGGCTGCTCCGGGTCCGCGGCGGCAACAGCGGTGTCCTGCCCGTGGTCCTGGCCATCGTCGTGGTCGCCGTCAGCTTTCAGATCGCCAACCCGAAGTACCTGTCGCCGCAGAACCTGGTCAACCTCTTCGAGCAGAGCACCGTGTACATGGTGCTTGCAATGGCGGAGATCTTCGCCCTACTCCTCGGGGAGATCGACCTCTCCGTGGGCCTGGTCATGGGGCTGTCCGCCGTCGTAGTCGCCGAGCTCGTGCAGCCGATCGGCTGGGGTTGGCCGTGGTGGGCGGCGATCATCGTGGCGCTCCTCTTCTGCTCTGTGGTCGGCCTCATCCAGGGAACGCTCGTGGCCCGGCTGAAGATGCCGTCCTTCATCGTCACCCTCGGCGGGCTGCTGATCCTGGAGGGAGCGGCGATCCTCGTGCTCGGGGGGACGCTCGTCGGCATCGGCAACTCCCGGTTCACCAACGAGGTTGTCCTCTACGACATCTTCTGGGGGAGGTTCGCCCCGGTGGTCGGCTGGGTCGTGCTGGCCGTGCTGGTGGGAACCGCCGGCACGGTGCTCTGGCTCCGGGACGCCCGCAGGCGCCGGGACGGCCTGGCGGCTCCACCGCCCAGCCTCACAGCGATGAAGATCGTCCTCATGACGGCGGCGGGCATCGCGGTCGTCGCCATCTGCAACGTCAACCGCGCCCACTACGGGACAATTGAGGGGGTTCCCTACATCATTCCGATCGTCCTCGTCGTGCTCGGCGCCTGGACGGTCCTGCTGCAGCGGACGCGCTTCGGCCGCTACGTCTACGCCATCGGTGGCAACCCCGAGGCAGCGCGGCGAGCCGGGGTCAGCCTGCCCGCCGTTCGCACCTGGGGCTTCGTCCTCGCCGCCCTGACCTCCGGGATTGCGGGTGTGCTGTTCGCCTCGTGGCAGGTCTCGCTGACGACCAACATCATCAAGACCGCCAACAGCTACGTGCTGCTGGCGGTGGCCGCGGCGGTCATCGGTGGCACCAGCCTCTTCGGCGGCCGGGGCAGGACCATCCACGGTGTACTGGGCGGCCTCGTCATCGGCGGCATCTACAACGGCCTCTACCTGCTGGGGGTGTTGAGCCAGTGGATCGACGTCGTGGTTGCCGCCGTGCTGCTCGCGGCGGCAACTATCGACGTCCTCTCCCGCCGAGGCGCGCCGCGCCAGTCCTGACCTCAGCGGAAGCCACAAGCCCTGCTAGAGCTCGGCTGGGTGGCATCCGTCTCGACCACGAGACGGCTTCGAAGCGGCCTTCGAGCGAGTGGTGGTAATGGCGATGCGCTCCCCGTCTCAGCCGGGACGAGCCCATTGATCGCGGCGAACGGATCCCATGTCGAGTCTCGGTGTGGCTCCAGCTCGGTCCGGTCGGCAGCGGTCCGCAAGGGTTTCGGACAGGGCTTCAGACAACCGTCTGATCTGCACTCTTCGCCCGTTGGCGCGGCATCCGTCATGGGCGCTCAAACGAACGTTATGCACGCTCCTGCCGTGGCTGGTCCGGTGTTGTCAAGGTAGCGAGAGCGCGACGTGGGGGTTCGCGTGGGAGGGTCGACGTCAACAATCTCCGACTGGCGGATCAAGCTATGGGGAAAATGACTCCTACCCGGCCGCGAGGAGCGCCTCGCAGTCCGCGCCGGGAATCGGCCGCGAGAACAGGTAGCCTTGCCCGTACTGCCAACCGATTCCGCGGAGCGCATCTGCTTGCTCCTCCCGCTCGATCCCTTCGGCAACCTCTATCATCCCGATCGACATGGCCAGGTGGTGGATCGCCTCTACGAGCAGCATCGAGCGTGTCGAATGGGGCAACTGCGCCGTGAACGAGACGTCGATCTTCAAATGGTCGAAGGGGAATCGGCGGACGTAGGAGAGCGACGAGAAGGCGGTGCCGAAGTCGTCGAGCGCCAGACCCACACCGAGGCCCTTGAGCCGGGTCAGGAAGTCCATCGTCTGTTGGGTGTCGTCGAGCAGCACTGATTCGGTGACCTCGACTACGAGATCGGCCGGATCGATTCCGGCGCCTGTGATTATCCCCGAGATCGAATCGAAGAGATCCGGATCCGAGAGATCATTCGCCGATAGGTTGACGCTCATCCACATGCGCGGCGTCGAGGAGTATCTCTCCTGCCAATCCGCAAGTTGGCGTGTCGCCTGTTCACAGGCCCACTGGTCGATCTCCGCGATGAAGCCGGTCTCCTCGGCAAGTGGCAGGAACGCGCCGGGGTAGAGCAGTCCCCGTTCTGGGTGCTGCCAACGGACTAGAGCCTCGAACCCGACGATTCGCCCACCAGCAAGCGCGACAATCGGCTGATAGTCCAGTACCAGTTGGTCGAGCGCCGGGAGCGCCTCCATCTCTACGTTTGTGACTGGCCGACCTGCAGCCACGTGGTGTACCGCATCGCGGAGTTCCTGGATCGCTCGGGTCTTCCGCACCCATGCAGAGCTGCCCGCCCGCATCGACGCGTAGAGCGCACCGGGGCGCTCCGAACCGGTGAGAGTGATGATCTTGCCCTCGGGATGAGCCTCCCGAAGCCTCTTAATCGCATCGGGAGCATCCATGTCGGGCAGGTGATAGTCAATGATCACGACGTCCGGCCGCTCCTGCTGGGTGATTTCGACGCCCTGCGCAGCGGTCAGCGCCGTGCCGACGACGACGATCCGTGAGTCCTCCTGGAGCAGACGCACGACACTTTGAAGGAACATCTCGTGGTCGTCGATCACGACGATCCGGATCACGGGCTCCTCACTCATCGCGATCGAGCACCTTGCGAACGTTCTCCAGCAGTATCACCTGGTCAAAAGGCTTCTCTACCAACAGGAACTCCGTTCCGAGAACAGCTTCTGACTCGAGGACGGGTTGGGCGTGACCGGACATGAAGAGCACTCGGATGCCGGGTCGGAGCTGTCTCATCTCGTTAGCAACGGCCGGTCCCTGCATCGTCGGCATGATCACGTCGGTGAGGACGAGGTCGATGGGTCCAACGTGCGACGCCGCGATTTCTATCGCCTCAGCACCACTGGATGCGGTGACAACGGTGTAGCCGTTGCGGGTCAGTATTCGTCGCGTCACTTCGCGTAGCGCTTCTTCGTCATCGACTACAAGGATCGTCTCTGTTCCCAACAGTGGTCTGAGGCGACCTACGCGTTCGTCGTGCAGGTCCCGCGTGCTGTCTTGCTTAGCAGCGGGGAGAAGGATGGTGATCGCGGTCCCGAAACCTTCATCGGAATAGATCCTCGTGTGACCACCAGACTGCGAAACGATTCCATACACGGTCGCTAGCCCCAGGCCCGAGCCCTCGCCCCTGGGCTTGGTCGTGAAGAAAGGTTCGAACGCGCGATCGCGGACCTCCGCAGACATGCCTACGCCGGTGTCGCTAACGCGGAGACAGATGTAAGACCCCTCCGGAGCGCCGGTGACGGAGTTTTCGCTCCCAGTGATCTCCCTCGTCGACGTGTCGATCGATAGCGTGCCCCCTGCCGGCATGGCGTCGCGAGCATTGATGGCCAGGTTGAGAACAATCTGCTCGATTTGACCTGGGTCAGCCACGACCATCGGCAAGCTGGCTGCGAGGCTGATGACGAGTTCGATCTGCTCGCCGATTGTGCGGCGCAGAATCTGCTCCATTCTGGTGATTGCACTGTTGAGACTAAGTGCACGGGCCTGGACCACCTCTCGGTGGGCGAACGAGAGAAGTTGGTGAGTTAGGAGACTGGCGCGCTCAGCTGCCAATTGGATCTGCTTGACGTCCTTGAGCGGTCCCTCCCATTGCGTACCCGTCGGAGTCGCGGCGGCACTGGTCAACTCCTCGGCAACGAACGACGCGTAGTTCAAAATAACGGCCAAAAGATTGTTGAAGTCGTGCGCAACGCCTCCGGCGAGTTGGCCGAGACTCTCCATGCGTTGCGATTGATGAAGCTGTCCCTCGAGCCGCTCGCGATCGGCTTCCGCCTCAAGGCGCACGCGTTCGGCTTCGGTCTTCTCGCCCTCGGCCTTGACGCGATCGGCTTC
>JBEKLQ010000079.1:0-18955 GCA_050010115.1 Acidimicrobiales bacterium
CAGGAGCGCATATGCACGCTGGGCGCCGACGCCTTGAGGGGCGAGATAGTAGGTCGACTTGTAGTACACGGGGTCGATTTCGGCGAGATCGACGAAATCCGTGATCTCGATGTTGCGGGAGCGCCCCGGCTCGACGCCATCCAGGTCCTCCGGCTCGATCACGACGTACCGGCCCCCACCAAGGTCGTAACCCTTCACGATGGCGTCGTAGGCGACCTCTTCGCCGGTGCGCTCGTTGACGCGCTTGTTGCGTACACGGTCAGATGTGCCCCGCTCCAGCTGGTTGAAGTGGACCGTCTTGTCGTCGGTTGCCGAATAGACGCCCACGGGGACGTTGACCAACCCGAAGCTCAACGCCCCCGTCCAAATCGCCCGCGCCATCACCGCCTCCCTTCGTATGAGCTCATCTAGTCAACCATGCCCGCGGTGCCTTGACCAGGGCGGAGAGCAATTACGTCTCCTCCGAGCACCGTCGGGGTGACGGTCAGAACGCCGACAAGGACCCGCCTCGGTCCCGACGACGGGTGGCATCCACCAAATTGACACACCCCTTCGCCAGACTGATTCCAGTAGCGCCTGACGGAGGTCGTTGTGACACAACAAGCCAAGCAAGCGATCGATCCAACCGTGGAGTTCGCGAAGACTCTCGGGCGGGGTCTCGTCGGCCTGAACCCGGCCGATTTTGCTGAAGGTGTGCTGACACTCCCGTTCGGCCTCAGTGCGTGGATGCGGCAGACCCAGGTGAGCCTGGAAGAGGCTCGCGTGGCGATCTCGCTCTTGCGCGATGTGCTGCTGGACGTGTCCGGACTTCATCGGGCCACGGAGCCCGTGCCGCTGCTCGCTCGCGACCGCCAAGCGGCCGTGGTGAGCATGACCGTGTATCTCGAGGGTCTGCTGACTCGGGCGGCGGCGCAGGCCCATGCGACCCGGAGTGAGGTAGTCGAGGCAGCGCTGGAGGCATTGTCCAGCTGAGTCGCCACCGGCCGCGGGCCGTGGGTTCTCGGTACGATCAGCTGCAATGGCGACCTTGGACGGCGACGATCTCCGAAGTGCCGTCGCCGAGCTCGATGGGTGGTCGGTCGAGGGTGGGGAACGAGCGATCACCAAGCGGTTCGGGTTCGCGGACTTCACCCGTGCATTCGCCTTCATGAGTGCCGTGGCGCTGCGGGCCGAGAAGATGAACCATCATCCGGAATGGACCAACGTCTATGCCACCGTGGACGTCCGGCTGACGAGCCACGACTCACACGGCGTGACCGACCGCGATATCCGGCTGGCCGGCTTCATGGACGAAGTTGCCGCCGGGCTCGCCCACCTGCCCTAGCCAGCTCTCGGGTGCCTGGGTTCGCCAGCCGCCGGGCTCAGGGGCCCGACGGAAGCGGCTTGACCCGAGCCAGGCGGCTCAACGCCTCGTCGATCACGGCGCTCTGCTTGCAGAACGCGAACCGGATCAGCGGTCTCCCTGCCTCCTTGTCGTCGTAGAACACCTCGGTCGGTACGGCGGCCACGCCATGGTTGGCAACGAGTGAGCGGCAGAACGCCCACCCGTCGCGGCGGCCGAACTGCCGGATGTCCACGACGGCGAAGTACGTGGCCTGCGGGCGGTGGATCGCCCAGCCCAGGGCATCGAGACCGTCGCAGAAACGGTCACGCTTGGCCTTGAGGTTCGACGTCACGCTCTCGAAGTGGGCGTCGACCATGGCGAGTGCCGTCGCGACCGCATATTGGAACGGCGTCCCGCTCGCGAAAGTGAGGAACTGCTTCACCGAGCGGACGGCGGCGACGAGTGATTCCGGACCGACCACCCAACCGATCTTCCAGCCTGTGGCCGAGAACGTCTTGCCCGCGCTCGAGATCTTGAGGGTCCGCTCCCGCATCCCCGGGAAGCTGGCGAGCGGCATATGGACGCCGTCGAACACGAGGTGCTCGTAGACCTCGTCGGTCACGGCCACGAGGTCCCGTTCGACGCACAGCCGGGCGACCACGGCCAGCTCGTCGCGGCTGAACACCTTGCCGGTGGGGTTGTGCGGTGTGTTGAGCAGGATCAGCCTGGTGGTCGGTGTCACGGCCCGTTCCAGCTCGGCAGGATCGAAGCCCCACTCCGGCGCCCGCAACGTCACCACCCTCCGACGAGCGCCCGACAGCTCGATCGTTGCGGAGTAGGAGTCGTAGTAGGGCTCGAACGTCACGACCTCGTCAGCTGGCTCGCACAGGGCCAGCACGGTTGCGGCGATGGCTTCGGTGGCGCCGGCGGTCACGAGCACTTCGGTCTCGGGGTCGTAGTCCGTGGACCACCACCGGCGTTCGTGGGCAGCGATTGCTTTCAAGAGCTCGGGCACGCCGCGACCGGGCGGGTACTGGTTGGCGCCGGCGCGGATGGCAGCCACGGCGGCGTCGAGCAGCTCGACCGGCCCGTCGCTGTCCGGGAAGCCCTGCCCCAGATTGATCGCTCCCGCCGCTACCGCCAGAGCCGACATCTCTGCGAACACGCTCGTGCCGTGGGCGTCGAGCCGCCCTGGCCGAGCCAGCCGCCCTGATGACGGAGAAGATCGAGCCGAGTCGTCCACGAGCAGGCACGATAGGACAATGCACGAATGGACTGAAGCCACCGAGTCGCTCTCTGCCGGGGTCTTGGCGTACGCGCAGGAGCGTATCCACCTCCACCCGATACCCCTCGACGGCCCGAAGGCCCTGGACGCACTGCTGGCGGAAGTGGGCCAGACGATCACCCCGGACGGCATCGGTGGGCAAGAGGCGCTGCGGCTGTTCGCGGAAGTCCTCGCTCCAGCGTGCATCTCGGTCGACCACCCGCGGTACTTCTCGTTCATCCCGTGTGCTCCCACGCCGGCGAGCACGCTGTTCGACCTCGTCGTCAGCGCTTCGTCGCTGTACGGGGGAAGTTGGCTCGAAGGGGCGGGCGCCGTGTACGCCGAGAACCAGGCGTTGCGATGGTTGGCGGACTTGGCTGGGTTTCCTGCGGGAGCAGGCGGGGTCTTCGTGCAAGGCGGGACGCTCGGCAACGTCTCGGCGCTGATAGCGGCCCGACACTGGGCCCGAACGCAGCTCCAGATGGCCGGCTCTCCCATGCCGGCGCGGTGGGCCGTGGCTGCGAGCGCTGAGGCTCACTCGTCGATCGCCGGCGCCGCCGCGGCTATGGACGTCGACCTGTTGGCAGTCGAGCCGGATGAAGTCGGCCGGCTGACGGCGCCGGCGCTCGAGCGGGCGCTCGCTGCCGAGCGTGAGTCGGGTTCGGGCCGCCGGGCGTTCGCCGTCGTTGCGACGGGTGGGACGACGAACCTCGGGATCGTCGACGACCTGGTGGGAGTCGGCGTCGTCGCTCGCCTGGAGGGGCTGTGGATGCACGTCGACGGCGCCTACGGTGGAGCGGCTCTGGCGGCGCCGAGCGCCCGCCCGCTCTTCGCCGGGATCGAGGACGCCGATTCGTTCGTCGTCGACCCGCACAAGTGGCTGTTCGCACCGTTCGACTGCGCAGCGCTCGTCTACCGGGAGCCTGCGAAGGCCCGCGCAGCCCACGTGCAGCACGCCGGCTACCTCGAGCCGCTCAGGACCGGTGAGGAGTGGAGCCCGTCAGACTACGCCCTGCACCTCACGCGCCGGGCGCGGGGCTTGCCGTTCTGGTTCTCGCTCGCGACCTACGGCACGAAGGCGTATTCCGATGCCGTCGAGCGCACGCTGGAGGTGGCACGCCACGCCGAGGCGTCCGTGCGTTCCCGTCCCGAGCTGGAGTTAGTGGCGGAGCGGCAGCTGTCGGTGGTCGCTTTCCGGCGGATCGGCTGGACTGACGCGCAGTACTACGCGTGGTCCAAGCGCCTTCTCGAGGCCGGGACGGCGTTCGTCGTGCCGACGACCCATCGCGGCGAGGTCGCGCTCCGCCTCGCCATCGTCAACCCCCGCTCGACCGAAGCGGATGTCGATCTCGTGCTCGATTCGCTGCGGGACTGACATAAGAGCGGGCTCGCCCGGAACCGGGACGGCGGCGGGCTCGCCCGGAACCGGGACGGCGGTGACTGGCAGCGTCCAGACCGCGCCCGAAGCGCTGAGCTAAGCCACGCTGCGCGTACTGGCGCCACGACTGGCAACGGTTGGGTGCCGGCGCCGAGCGAGCTCCAGCTCCGGCCTCATCACCGGCCCGGCCGGCTGGGCTTCCCGCCGGAACGGCCAGGAGAACTCTGCCGGCTCGAGGCCCTCGAAGCCTTGGCCCCTGCACCAGGCGTCATAGCTCGCGGCCCACTCCTCGTGCCATCCGGCCTGCAGTCCGGTGAGCTCCTCGGGGCTCAGATCCCCACACTCCGGGTAACGAGAGCCGATGCGCCGAGCGAGAGCGACCGCGGCCTCGGCGTCGGCGCCGGCGTCATGTGCGTTCTGCAGGCGCACCCGGTAGTGCTCGCACAGCGCGTCGAGCCGACGCTTACCAGGGCGATAACGGTCCACGTGGCGGTCCATCACGAGCGGGTCGAGCAAGGAGTGCCACGCCAGCGACGGCAAGCGGAACCTCGCGAACAGTCCTTCCGCGATCGTGACGTCGAAGCTGGCGTTCATCGCCACGATCGGCACTCCGCCGGCGGCCGCCCGGCGCAGGGCGGCGTGGATGTGGCATGCGGCGTCCGCCAGTGAACACCCCTCCGCCCGGGCGCGCTCGGTCGTGATGCCGTGGATGGCGATGGCGGCGTCCGGTATGTCGCGCCCGGGGTCGACGATCCAGCTGTCGACCTTCACGACCCGCATGGGCACCGTCCAGACGAGCGCGACTTGTACCGGGAGATCGAGCCGGGTGTCGATTCCGGTCGTCTCGAGGTCGAAACCGAGGAGCGGACCATCTCGCCAGGCCATGAAGCGAGGGTACGCGCGGGGTGTGTCAAGCCCGCGGATGGTCGGCCGGCGTCAAGGCCAGCCTCGCCAGGCGGTGGAACTCGCCGCGTGATGCCACGTCCACAGGGACATTGCTGATGAGGGAGTCGACGACGAGATCGGGAACCGGGACCTGCCTGGCTGGTTCCGGCACCGCCGGGGCGAACCGGGCCGCCGGGTCGATCTCAGACACCCCGCCTCCTCGCATGCTCCCTATGAGTCACATCACGCTGGTTGGGTTCCATGGTTATTGCTCGGCGCCAGCGATGAGTGGCTTGAGAGGGCCTGCGTCAGGCGAGATGGCACACGTCGTTGAACCCCCGGAGATACCACTTCTCTCCCACGACCACGATCGTCGAGATGGCGCCGTTGTCCACGCCCACGAACGCGAAGGGGCGGGATCCGGTCGCCAGCGACAGGGCCATCCCGATCGCACCCCCGTGCGAGAAGGCCACGACACGGCCACCGGGATGCGCCGCAGCGATCCGCTCGATCCCTTCACGGACCCGCTGAGCGAGCTCCTCATTGGTCTCGGCCCCGGGCACGACGTCCCAGCGTTCCCGCTCGAACATCTCCACGGCGAGCGGATCTTGAGTGATGACCTTGTGGCGGTAGAGGCCACCTTCCCATTCGCCGAGGCGCACCTCGCGCAAGCCCGGCTCGACGATCGGGATAAGGCCGCGCTTGGCGGCCAGCGGGGCCGCAGTCTCGTGAGTGCGCCGGAGCGTGGTCACGTAGATGGCATCGGTGCCACCACCGGCGAGCCGTTCGGCCACCCGCGCGGCCTGTTCGCGACCTTCGGGCGCCAACTCGGGATCCCCGTGACCGTCGACGAGGGGGAACGGCTTGGCCGGGTCGGCTGGGATCGTCTCGCCGTGGCGAACGAGGAGGATCTCGGTCGCGAGCGGGGGTGCAGTGAAGCGCACCTGCCGATGCCCGCCGGCCGGTACCTCCGTCTCAGAGTCGTCCATCAGACGAGACTACGAGGGCGGCGGGGCGCGTGGCGCGTCCGCACCGGAGCGTGGTTGGAGTGTCGCCGCCGCGTCGCCGAGGCGGGCCTTGTCAGCATGCCCACCGTGCTAGCGGTAGCGTTCGCCCATGATTATCGCGACAACGAACGATCTGCCCGGATATGAGATCACCGAGACTCTTGGTGAGGTCTTCGGTTTGACTGTCCGTTCAAGGAATGCGTTCTCGCAAATGGGTGCTGGTCTGAAGTCAATGTTCGGCGGTGAGCTGAAAGGCATGACGAAGAACCTCGAGACTTCACGCCAAGAGGTCATCCAGCGGATGGCCGAGCAAGCGGCTGAGCGGGGAGGCAACGCGGTCGTGGCAATGCGTTTCGATACATCGGAAATGGGCGACGTATGGACCGAGATCTGCGCGTACGGAACGGCGGTGAAGGCCGTCAAGCGCTGATCACGATCCGCGGGTCGACTCGATTGTCTTCCGGGGGGCGGCGATGAGCGTCAGGCCGCCAGGCGAGCGCGTCGAGTTCGAGGCGCGGCTGCTCGGCGCCATCGGCCAGCCTGTCGTCGCGACCGACGTTGAGCTCCGCGTGGTCTATTGGAACCGCGGCGCCGAGCTCCTCCTTGGGTGGCGGGCCGACGAGATGATCGGGAGCGACGTCATCGACGCCCTGTCGATCGAGTTTGACGATGTCCGCGCGAAGCGCTTGTTGGAGCGTCTCGCCGGCGGCAGCCCCGTCGTCGACGAGCTGTGGCTGTCCCGCCGTGACGGTACCGCTCTCCCGGTGCTGGTGCTCGCGACGCCGATCCTCGACGACCGCGCAGAGCTTGTCGGCGTGGTCATCGTCGGTACCGACATCACTGAGCGGAAGGCGTCCGAAGCGACGATGGCCCGCCTGTCAGCGATCGTCGAGTCCTCGAACAGCGCCATCATCGGGATGGATCTCGCCGGTGTCGTCACGAGTTGGAACGCGGGTGCAGAACGGCTCTTCGGTTACAGATCCGACGAGGCGCTCGGCCGCAACGTCGCGTCGCTCAGCCCGCCGGAGTCTGGACCCCCGGTCGCGAAGATGCTCGAGGGGCTCGCCGGCGGAACGGTCGTGGAGGGAGTCGAATTCGTCCGCCTGCACCGGTCCGGGAGCGACGTGGAAGTCGAGTCGACCGTCTACCCCGTGCGATCTCACGACGGCACGCTGATCGGGGCTGCCTCCATCTCGCGCGATGTCACGGCCCGGCGCGCACTGGAGCAACTGGCCGAGGAAGAGCATCGCCGTCTCGAGGAGGCCCAGCGCATCGCGCAGGTCGGGAGCTTCGAGTACGAGTTCCCCACCGGTGAGAGCACGTGGTCACGTGAGCTGAGGCGGCTCCTCGGCATGGCTCCGGACGCGGAGCCGGAGTACCGGGTCTTTCTCGGGCGGCTGCACCCTGACGACCACGACCGGTTCGTTGCCGACCTCGGCGAGTGGATGGCGAGCCAGGAGCAGTTCCTCGAGGACGAGTTCCGGGTGGTCCTCGAGCCGGGCGAGGTTCGTTGGTTGTTCGCCAGGATCCAGGCCTTCCGTGACGAGAACGGCTCGCCTCTCAAGATGGTGGGATCGGTCCGGGACATCACCGAGCAGAAGGCGAACACCAGGGCACGCCAGCTGGCGGAGGAACAGTTCACCGTCGCCTTCGACCTTGCCGGCGTCGGGATGATGGTGACGGACCTCGACCTGGGCATCCTGCGCGTCAACGCGGCCTACTGTCAGCTGATCGGCCGCTCTCCTGAAGAGGTCATCGGCGCCAACGCCAACGACTTCCTCCATCCATCGGAGGCCGAGGAGGCCGAGGCGACCTCGGCCAGCCGGATGCTGAAGGCCGGTGACGACCATCACGGTGTCGAGCGGAAGTTCATCCGACCCGACGGTTCGTACGTCTACACCGAGGTCCACATCTCCGTCGTGCGTGACGAGAACGGCGAGCCGGAGTACCTGTTCGGCCAAGTCGTCGACATCACCGATCGCAAGCGCGTCGAGGGCGAGCTGCAAAGCCTGGCGATGCACGACCCACTCACCGGGCTGCCCAACCGCTACCTGCTCCAGGACCGGCTCGAAACCGCCCTTGCCCGCGCCCAGCGCACCCAGCACCCTGTGGCCGTGCTGTTCGTGGACGTGGACCACTTCAAGCTCGTGAACGACTCGCTCGGCCACTCGACAGGTGACTCGCTCCTGGTCCAGCTTGCAAACCGCCTCGCCCGGGAGAGCCGAGCCGGAGACACGGTCGCACGGTTCGGCGGCGATGAATTCGTGATGGTGTGCGAGGACGTCGGCGACGTCCACGAGGCCGAGCGGATCGGCCAACGCGTGCTCAGGTTGTTCGACAAGCCCTTCTTCATCGCCGACCAACAGCTCTATGTGACCGTGTCGACCGGCATCGTCGTGGCCAGCCCCGATGCGACGCCGATCACGGTGCTCCGGGACGCGGACGCGGCCATGTACCAGGCCAAGGAGCGTGGTCGAGGCCGGGCCGCGCTGTTCGACGAGGCGCTCCGGCACCGAGCCGCCAAGCGACTCGACATCGAGATGATGCTGCGGCACGCTCTGGAGCGCGGCGAATTCCGGCTCGTCTACCAGCCGGTCGTCAGTCTGCCGGGTGACATGCCGGTGGGCGTGGAGGCGCTGCTCCGCTGGGAGCACCCCGAGCGCGGCACGCTCTCGCCGACTGAGTTCATCCCTGCTGCCGAGGAGACAGGGCTGGTCGTGCCGATCGGCGCCTGGGTCCTCGAGGAAGCGGTCCGGCAACTTGCAACCTGGCGCCGCCAACTGCCAGGTGGCACCAACCTGTTCATGGCTGTCAACCTCTCTCCCCGGCAGCTGTTGTCCGGCGACCTCCTCGCACGGTGCCGGGACGCGACGGCTGGCCAGCACATCCCGGCCGACGCTCTGTGCCTCGAGATCACCGAGGGCGCCGTCATGCAAGACGTCGATGTCTCGATCCCGATCCTCCGGAAGATCTCCGACTCCGGGATCAGGATCGCGGTGGACGACTTCGGCGCCGGCTATTCGTCGCTCGCCTACCTGAAGCGCCTGCCCGTGAGGACCCTGAAGATCGACCGCTCATTCGTGGATGGCCTTCCTCACGACGTCGACGACTCAGCCATCGTCCGGGCGATCGTGAGCCTGGGCTACGCGCTTGGCCTGGAGCTGTGTGCCGAAGGCGTCGAAACCCCCGCCCAACGCGCCGAGCTCGTCGGCCTCGGGTGTCACCTCGGCCAGGGCTACCTCTGGGCGCCCGCCATGCGCCCCGAGGCCTTTGCCGAGTGGTACCGGCGGCGCTTGAACCTGATTCCCGGCTTTGTCTAGGGCTGTGGGCGACGTGTCGCGTGCACGCCGTCCGCTCGCTGTCGCCGCGGCGCTGTGGCCGTGGGGGTTCGATACGGTCGCGCTGCCGATGTTCGTCGTGTCTGCTCGTCACCACTTCGTGTGGGTGAAGAAGCAGGCTGAGCCGAACGCTGCGTGGTGGGACCGGGGTGTGAGTTGACAATCGCGGCGCCACGGTTCGCCGGCGCCTTGCTGTGTGTGGTCGGAGTGATCTGGCTCGGTCAAGGGATCGGGGTCATCGGTGGGTCCTTCATGTCCGGCCAGCCCGTGTGGGCTGCGGTGGGAGCGGTGTGCCTGGTCGCCGGCGTCGTTCTGCTGGCGTGGGGGTCGGCGCTCCGTCGGAAGCGGTCCGATCCTGACGAGTGACTGCTCTCCACGTCGCTCTCATAACGTCGAGAAGCCAAGCACTACCTGGTCGTAGGTGCGCTCGGGAGGCCCTTCACCTCGGCGCTCGACCAGACCAGACCGGTCGATGCGACTTCTACCACCAAAGGTCAGAAGCCCGACGCGTCCTACTGATGTCTCTTCCTATGATCGAGCGCGAGAGGGCATCGGGGTTGAGCGCCCAAGGGCGGAGCGGCCGGCGAACATTCTCCCAAATGCCGCAATGATGCCGACGATGGCTCCGCAGAGGGCTATCCACCCGCCAGGCCCGGTATTTATCGAGATTCCAACGTTTCCCAGGCTGTCAATACCGAGGGGTGACGACAACATGCAGCTGACGACGAGAACAAATTCTGCAACACACAGGAGCATGACAACTCCTCGATGCGCCCTCCACGCCTGTTGGCTAGTGCGCAGCCAAACCATATTTAGAACGACCTCGATGACAGTCAACCCCGCCACTATCGGGACAAGCGGGCGTTGAATACCGGCGTTGCCGGACAGGAGATGGCGCGTGAGGGTTTCTCGCACTCCGTTGACAACGGCGCTGGTTTGGTACCAGTTGATGGTGGTCGACAGGAGCACGATACCGCTCCCGGCGATGATCCCGTAGTCGAACGCCAACATGTGACGGCGTATGCGATGGTCGTTCTTGAGGGAGTACGTGCCCGCTTGCCGGGAGTCGGTAGCCCACTTGGTCTGGGGGCCTATCGCCGGTGGGTACCGGCCTGTGCTTGGCGGTAGCGTGAGGGGCTGCGTCGCTTGGCTGTACCCGCCAACAGGCGTCGCCGGCCGCTCTGGCGTGCTCGCCGGCGGCGACACACCGGTAGGGGGGTGCAAAGGGGTCACGGTTGCACTGGCAGATCTGCCGCGCAGGATCGCTCCGCAGTTCCGACAGAAACCCGCATCTGCAGACACATGCCCGCCGCAACTCGAGCAGTTCACGAGGTCGCGCTTCCTTCGGCGCCGCGGAGCCGAATCAGCATCAGTTTGTAGGAGTGAAAGTAAGGAGAAGGCGAGAGACAGAGCCGCGATGATTCTCGACGCGGAAGAACCGGCCGTGCCCTTGGCATTGGTGCGCGACTGATAGGTTGATCTGAGGCCCGGAGGATGCTCAAGCGCCAGCCGCCGCGCTCGTCTGGCCGTCGGCAAGCGAACCCTGTGCGATGCTCCAACGACCGCCGCCTGCGCGCTTAGCCGTGTACATCGCTTGGTCGGCGAGGCGGTGAGCAGCTCGGGCGTCCTCATTGGGCTCGGCGGCAGCGACGCCGATTGAGATCGACGCCTGCGCCTGTTGAGGCCCGTCAGCCGAGAGCGTTCCGAGCATCCGCGCCGCGAGTTCCGTGGCAGCGTCGATGTCGGCCTCGAAGCAGAGCACGGCAAACTCGTCTCCACCTACGCGCGCCAGCACGTCGCCTCGCCGCATCACCTGGCTCAGCGACTGGCTGACATGCCGCAACAGATCGTCGCCAGCGGCGTGGCCCGCCGAGTCGTTGATGGCCTTGAGGTTGTCGACGTCCACCGCAAGGATGGCGAAGGGAGTGCGTCCCGGCCGCTCGTCCAGGAGTTTCTCGAATCCGCGGCGATTCATCAGACCGGTGAGCTCGTCCGTAATGGCCAGCTCCTGCAGGGCCCGATATCGGTACGCATTCGCCAGTGACAGCTCGGTCATCTTGGCAAGCGCCTGGAGTTGAACGACAAGGTCTGACTCCACCGTGCCGCTGCGAGAGGTGACCGTCAGGACCCCGTGTATCTGGCCCTGGTGCACGATCGGAACCCACGCCGCGTGGGTGACGCCTGACGCGACCACCTGTGCCCGGAGTCTCTCGTCACCGATCTCGTCCGGGACGAGCGCTCCGGCTCTGGGCTGGAGCGTTTCAATGGCTTGCTGCAACAGGGTTGGGTGCTCCGAGGACGACCACGTATCGGTCAAGGAGAAGCCGTTGCCATCGGACGTGGTCAGGATGTGCCCTCGATCGCCGGTGACGAGGAAATAGCTCGAGCGTCTGTGCTCGCCGCCGGGTGGAGACGCCAGCTCTGCGGCCAGCGTCACCGCGGCTTGCAGAACGGCTGAAGGGTCGAGGTCGACGGCGAGGTGCCGAGCCGCGTCGTTCAAGGAGCGCGACTGACGCTCAAGCTCCCGGCTCCGCGCCAGCGACCGGTTCATGTGGTCGCGCAAGGCTTGAGCCGACAGGGAGACGAGCAGGCTGAGAAGCCCCCAAAAGAAGGCTCGCCGGAGGATCGTAGCGGAGGCGTCGTGGCTGTCGATAGAGAGCAGGACGAACATTGCAACCGTTGCGACTGCAACGGTGACCGCTTCCCAACGTCGGTGGTAGAGCGCAGTCCAGACCACCCCGGCGAGAATCGTGACGGAGGCACCGGACGTGCTGTTGCCCTGGGCAAGGACTAGCCATGTTACGGCGACGCAGTAGACGAGCGGAGGGCCGACCGAGAGGTACCGCGGCAGGATGTCGGCCCTCAGCAGGACGACCAACAGGCTACAAAGTACAAGTGCGCCAAGGCTGAGCCACTGATCAGCCAGTAAGCGCGGGCCTGGCGGGATCGCCGAGCTGAGCTGCGCAAGAGCCGCGACGACGGCGAACGGCCAGATTCGAGACCCCAGGGTGGACGGTTGGAAGGGCAGGCTGTCCTCGGGGATGATCCCGCGATCCGCTGGACGGTTGGACCCTGGCTCCTTGAGGTCCGATGCACCGTCGCCCATTCGGCTCACTCTCTTGCGAAAGTCCTGATCAGACCATCCGAGTTCGAATCGTAGCCGTCTCCGATGGATTGTTGACGTTTCAAGCGAGGAACCTCACTAGTCTTGGTGACCGCGTGAGTTACCGAATCAATGCCGTCGCGCGACGACCGTATAGTCCGTGACTTCGACCGGTTCCGAATCCGGGACGTCTGGCGGTCGATAGAGCTGCTGGTGATAGCTGACGGTGGCGTTGGAAAAGCCGAGCACTCCGAGCATGTCAACGACAACGGCAGGCGACAAGTTCCACCAACCATTCGGATTATTGCCGTGCGTAGGGTTCCAGTACATGACAGCTCGATCCACCTCGGTAGTCGGAACGCTCAGCGGCTCGACAACTACGATAGTGTCGTCGGTGAACGCGGCGGCCTGCTCCAACGCCAGAAATGGGTCCCGCAGGTGGAGCAGGATGGATCCAAACACGGCCACGTCATATCGTCCCAGATCGCGGGGCAAATCGTAGATCGGCGCGTATACTGCCCGAGCTGAATGACCCCACTCCCGCCGGAGGTACCACCACGCGCTTACGACCCGTGCACAGAACTCGGCCTGCTTTCTACGCATCGTCTCCAAGTCGAACGTGGCTAACGGGATCAGATCGGGAACCAGGTCCCAACCAATGTCGAGGACGACGACTTCCGCGCCGCGATCTGTCATCCAGAGCGTAAGCCAGCCGCTCGCAGGGCCGAACTCAAGGACGCTACGCCCGGTGACGTCGATCCCTCCGAGGTACTCGAGTTCGTTATCCAGAAGGTCCCAAGGTCCTTCCACGAAGCTGCCGTCGGGGAGCCGCACGCAGTGGTAGAAGTAGCAGTCCTCCAAGTGGACGTCAGCCCAGCACTCTGCGAGTTGACGTTGGAAGTCTGGTTCCAGTTGACCGACATAGCCGGGGGGCGGTCCCGCTGACCACGCGGCAAGAGGCGGCCTGGCAGGATCGGGCGGTCCGATCTGAATGGGATCCGGTCTGGGTGCGGACGGCCGCCGGGGCGGGACCACGAGCATGGGCGTGACTGGCGCGTCCGGGGGTGCCGGCTCGGTCGCCGGTTCCTCCGGTTCTTCGGCTGGCATCGGAACACCCACTCCAAGCCTCAGTATGTGTCTTCTTTTCATTCCGTTCCGCACTGTCGTGGTCCGATGTCACCAAGCGTCTTCGCACGACAAGCTACTCGGCAGTTACTGACTCACCGCCGCCCGCACCGCCAGTCGGCTGAACCCGTGGGTCAGGGTGTCCGGAGCCATCGGCTTCCGGCCCGTCGGGTCCTCGGTGAGCATGTATCCGTCCGCATGGACAGCAACTCCCGCGTCCGCGGCCCAGCCCTCTGCCCTCTGGCGATGGGTGTCGACCACCGCCAGCGACACGACATCGAGAGCGATCTTTCGGCCTGGTGCGTCGTCGTCGGTCCCACCCGCAAGACGTCGCCGAACTCTTCCCGCTTGACCGAGCGCTGCACCTCCAGGACCATCCGGTCGCGCTCGACGTCGGACCACCGCAGTCCCAGCAGCTCGCCGCGCCGGCAGCCCGTCAGTGCCGCCAGCATGATCGCCGCGCTGAGCACCGGGTCGGTCTCCTCGGCAGTCGTGACCAAGAGGCGGACCGTCGTGACATCCGGGCCGCTCATCCGTCTCGGCTCCACGGTCGGCAACGTGGCCAGCGGTGCAACTGAGCGGCTCACCAGTCCCCATTTCACGTCCTGCCCGAGGGCGGAGCTCAGCACCCCGTGATAGCTCTTGATGGTCGCCGGCGACGATCCTTCCAGCAGCCATCGCCGGTACGCATCATCGATGTGATGCGACCTCAACTTGTCCAGCCGTACCGACCCGAACTCCTGCTTGTAGCGCTTGCAGCGCAGGGCGTAGTTGCGCGTCGTGTCGGGCTGGCGATGCGCGCGGACGTGCTCGATCCACCTGTCGAGGAAGGCGGCCACCGTCATGTTCCCCGTCAGCGGTGTCTCGCCGCCCTCGGCGTCGGTCACGAACTTGGCCAGGGCGCTCTGGGCCGTGCGTCGCGTCCGGTGGACGGTTCTCGACGCCTGGCGCGGTTGGCCGCCCGGCCGGTACCCGACGACGACGCGCAGCCAAGACTATTTCGTAGACGCAGCGCCGACCACCAACACAAAAGCGCTGGTAAAGCGCATCTTAGATGTCGTAGTAGAGCATGGGCTGTTCCGGCTGTCTCGGGAGCTGGCGGCAGTCGGCTAGAACCTGCTCACGACGGTGAGCCGAATCTGTGGAGTCGGCTGTCGTCAGCCGCAGTGGCGGGCGTCGGCCGGCGTTGTAGGGATGAAAGTAGGGATGGCCTCAGCGAGCGAGGCGTTCGAGCCGCTCCAAGTGGCGCTCGAACAGCCGCTTGGCGTGATCGGTGAAGTGGTTGTCTCGCGCACGGCTCGATCTTCGCCTTCAGCGCTCAGACCGTTCAGTGAGATACTGTCGCCGTCCGATGTTCGTGTCCGATCTTCGCCACTTCCTCGACATGCCGGAGGACGCACCCGGACCGGCGAGGAAGATGGCCGAGCATCTCGGCTCCATCGTCAAGGCGGCGACCGCAACGAAGACCGGCGCAGCCTGGGAGACCGCCCTCCCTTGCCGGCGCCGGCCCGGCAACCGGCCCTGCCCGGGTCACATTGTCATCTTTAGGCCGGATGTGCCGGCCACCATCGACTGGAGGTGCAGCGCCTGCGCCGACGAGGGCGTTATCAGCGGCTGGGAAGGCTCGTACTTCGACCTGCGGCGGCCCCGTTCCCAGAGGGCTGACTTCTCCGTCAGCGAGATTCCGGTGACTGACGACGTATGCGCCACCTTGCGGGATCTGCGACTGCTCGACAGCGACTGCGAGCGCCTCGTGTTCGGGGCGCGGGCGTCGACGACTGGCATCGTCCTCGTCGCCTCCGAAGAGGAACTCGACGAGCTGATCGGTTACGTCGCCGCCGAGGCCAATCACGAGACCAACCGCCGGCGCCAAAGGCGCCTCGACCTCGCCTTCACCGCGCTCAGCGACGCGCTCGAGGCGGTGGGTTCCTGAGCCTGCGAGGCCGAAGAGCCGGCGAGCCTTCCGGACGAATGTTGCGGCTGCCGCCGGCGCCGGATCAGACGTAGGTCGCTTGGTCAGCCCCGGCTGAAAGAGGCTCGCGCCAGGAGCTCGTCGTGTGGCGTGACACGGCGGTAAAGCGGGCTGCACGGCGTGCCGGGGAGTCGCACCGACGGCCACTCGACTCGTCCGCCGACCATGCCCGAGGGCACGCTCATGCTCAACTTCGACCCATCCGAGGACGTGCCCGCGGAGTTCGTGATGAAGGCGGGCCGGTACGGTTGGCCGGCCGCCTCGGAGCTCGTGCCGACCTTCTTAACCGTCGACGGGATGCAGTGTGCCTGATCGAACCATGGACAGGCATCGCCGGGCGCCGCATACTCGGCGTGCCACGCCGGCCCGATGGCCGCCGCGAGCGCGTGGGGTCGCCCGTCGAGAAGCATGGGGTCGACTAAGGCCGTGCCGTGTCGAGGCCTGCGGCGGCGCCCGTTCTCTTCATGAGATGGAGTGCCTGCGGAGCATATGATTGGTCGAGGGGCTGAGTGTGTCGCTGTTGACCGATCGGGGGACGGGTGCTCGCGGCAGATCCGTCGTGGGGCGCGACACCGAGCTGGCGGTACTGGGCGACGTTCTGGGCCGCAAGGCGCAGAACGCCGCAGTCGTCCTGGTTGGTTCCCCGGGGATCGGCAAGACGACGTTGTGGGATGCGGCGGTGGGCACGGCCCGCGGGCGTGGGATCCGGGTGCTGGCGGCGCGGTCGAGTGGGAGCGAGGCTCGACTGCCGTTCGCCGCCCTGATCGACATCTGTGAAGACATCGGACCGTCGGAGCTTGCCGACCTGCCGACGCCGCAGCGAGCGGCTCTGGAGGCAGTATTGCTGCGGGCGGACCCACCGGGCCCTCTTCATGACACCGCGATCGCTCTCGGGCTGTTGGGCGCGGTCCGCTCGGCGGCCGCTGGAAACCCGATTGTTCTCGCGATCGATGACCTTCAATGGCTCGATCAGCCTTCGGCCAACCTGCTCGCGTTCCTGGCGCGGCGGCTAGGCGACGCGGACGTGCGGTTCCTCCTCGCGCGGCGACCGGGGCGCCAGGGCGCCCTGGAGCAGGTGCTGGTCAGGCAGGGGCTCGAGCGCCTCCAGGTGACAGGGCTGAGCCTCGGCGCAGTGCGCACGCTGCTGTTCGAGCGGCTGGGCTTGACGCTGTCGCGGCAGCTGCTGCGACGGCTCGTGCAGGCGACCGAGGGTAACCCCCTGTTCGTGCTCGAGGTGGGTCGCTCGCTGGTGGAGCTTGGGACGCCGACGGTGGCGGAGGAGATTCCGCTGCCGGACACGATCGAGGAGCTGTTCGGCGAGCGCGTGGCCCGGCTGCGTGGTCCAGCGCGTCGGGTGCTGCTGGCGGTGGCCTTGAGCCCGGACCCGACAGTCGACCAAGTCGCGGCGGTCGCCGGCGCGGGAGCGCTCGACGAGGCCGTTGACGCCGGTGTGGTGGCGATCGACGGTGGGCGGGTTCGGGCGTCGCATCCGTTGCTCGCGGCGACGGCGCAGCGACATTCACGCGCACGCGAGCGGCGTGAGCTGCACCTCGCGCTGGCTGATGTCGTGCACGAGGAGCAGCTGCGCGTCCTGCATTGCGCGCTCGCGACCACGCGGCCGGACGCAGACCTCTCGGCGCGGCTCGTGGCTGCGGCCGAGGACGCGTGCGCTCGCGGGGCGCGGAGGCAGGCGGTTCTGCTGGCGGATCACGCGCTGCGCCTCACACCGCTGGCGGCTGTCGAGCGCGCGGCACGCGTGATGGTCCTCGCCGATCGTCTCGACGAGGCTGGAGAGCTTTCGAAGCTGACGGCTTTGTTGGAGGCGGAGATGGCGTCGCTTCCAGCGGGAGCACTGCGAGCCCGGGCATGGGAACTGTTGGGCGACGGGGCGAAGGTGAGCAGCATCGAGGAGCAGAACCTGTACCTCGAGCGAGCGGTGGCGGAGTGCGGGGAGGACGCCAACCTGCGGGCGGCTCTGCTGGCAAAGATGGGCGGCAATTGGGCCGCGGCAGCGATCTCGCGGCTGCGCGACGCCGAGAGGCTGGCTCTCGACGCCGTGCGTGACGCAACCGAGGGCCGGATCAAGCGTGATTGCCTTTACCAGCTGGCTTGGCCGAGAGTCCTGATGGGGATGCCAGTCGACGACCTGTGCGAGCAATCGCGGGTGACCGACGACCCTTCTGCCTATGTTTCGGCGACACCGGAGCGAGTGGCGGCCAAGCGTTTGATGTGGCGCGGCGAGCTTGAGGAAGCCCGCAAGCTCATGGGCGAACTGGCGGCACTCGCAGATGCCCGCGGCGAGCCGACGTCCTACGCGATGCTTCGACTGCATTTGTGCGAGCTCGAGATGCGCATCGGCAATCTGGATGCCGCCTCGGGACTGCTCGACGAGTGGGCTGAGTCCTCCGATTTCGAGACGCAGTTCCGTCCGCAGTATCAACGCTGTCGCGCGCTGTTGGCCGCCGGCCGTGGGCATGCGAGCGAGGCGGTTCGATGGGCGAGCGAGACACTGGAGAGAGCTCGTGGGGCAGGGTCGCGCTGGGATGAGCTCGAGGCGCTGCGGGCGAGGGGGACGGCGGCCCTTATGGAGCGGGAGCCCCACAAGGCGGTCGGGGATCTGAAGCAGGTTTGGGAGCACTGCGAACGGGAAGGGGTGCTCGATCCAGGCGCCTTTCCGGTCGCGCCCGAATTGGTCGAGGCGATGGTCGAGCTCGGGGAGCTCGAGTCCGCGCAGATGGTCACGGAACGGTTGGACGAGCTCGCCTCTCAGCAGGAGCACCCGTGGGCTAGGGCAACGGGTAAGCGCTGCCGCGCACTGGTGTCCTTGGGCGGCGATCCGCAGGACGAGGACTCCGCCGCCCTGCTTCGGGAGGCTGCGAGCGACTTCGAACGACTGGGGCTGCGCTTCGACGCGGCGCGGTGTCTGCTTGCGTTGGGGGGCGCGCTGCGCCGGTCCAAGCGATGGCGGAGGGCGCGGGAAGCGCTCGAGCAGGCCGCGGCCGAGTTCGACGCGCTGAACGCGACGGGATGGGACGAGCGGGCGCGCACGGAGCTCGCGCGGGTGAGCGCGCGCCGTCCCCGCGCGAGCGGCGATGTGTTGACTCCGAGCGAAAGGCGGGTGGTCGAGCTGGCCGCCGAGGGTCTGGCCAACAAGCAGATCGCCACCGCCCTGTTTCTCACGGTGAACACGGTCGAGGTGCATCTGGCCCGGGCCTACGCAAAGCTGGGCGTGCACTCCCGGTCGCAGCTCCTTAAGGCGCTGGCGACCAACACCCCACCAACGCGTGATCAGGGTACGGATCGATCGGAGAGGATCCCCGCGAAACTGCTCGAGGGGTAGCGATGAGCTGAGCGCGCCAAATAGGCAGCTTGACAGCACCGGAGCCGGCACCGGTCGCTTGGCGTTCGTCGAGGGCGCCGAGCCGGTGCCCCAAGGCGTAGCGCATGGTCGGTAGTTGTCCGCTGTCGCGGTCCGCGCCTCATGCGAGCCTCCCCGCTGAGCGAGGTTGCGGCCGGGATGCTGGTTCCCCGCGAGCTCGAAACATGTTGCCAGACGTGC
>JBEKLQ010000080.1:0-18885 GCA_050010115.1 Acidimicrobiales bacterium
CCATACAAGCCCGTGCTACCGCTCACCGTGGCGTTCATGGTGATCGCCAACCCGCTACCGGACGACTCGCAGGTGAAGCCTCCGGTGATCGTGCCGGGGTGGGCGACGAACGGCACCTTGGGTGACATTCCGGGGACCAGGGTGAGGGTGGCGGAGAGCGTTCCGAAGACCTGGCCGTCTTTTGGTGAGATGACAGAGCCGGTTGCCCCGCACGGCAGCTTCCCGTTCACGACGGTCACGATTCCACAGAACTTGGCGGTGATGTCCGCCACCGTCGCCGCCCCCGCCGTCAGGACTCCGTCGTGGACAGTGCCGACGAGACCCAGCTGGTAAGGAGCCCCGGGCGGGCCCTGGGGCTTGGGTATGCAGTCAGCCGGCAGGGTCGTGCGCGGAGCGAGGGCCTCCGAGGCGCTCTCGAGCCTGCCGGCGAGAAAGGTGGACGCTCGTCTGCGCGCCGCGGCGCTCATCGGCCGACTGGCCGGCCTGGACTTGGCCGACCTGGATCCGCCATCGGTCCCGCCGGGGCTCGCCAGCAGGTGGGAGCCGGGGCTCGCCAACAGGTGGGAGCCGGGGCTCGCCAACAGGTGGGAGGTGCCGATGGCTACGAAACCGCCGACCAGCAGCGCAACGCCGGTGAGGCCGGCGGCGAGGCGGCGAGGCGGCGGCGGCTTCCGCTTCTTCCGCTTCGGGGCGTCGGCGACCGGGGTGGTCGCCGACGCCGCATCTGGATTCGACATCCCCCTCCTCCTCCTCCTCCTCGTCGCTCGCCTAACAGCGTAACCTTGTTTGAGCGGAAGTTACTAGTGGGTATGTACATGCCCGATTGTGCCGTCTGGCGGCGTACTGCGGAGTCGCCGTACTGATCGGCGTCTCGCTGGTGGGGTCCTTGACCCCCGGTATGCCCCTACATCCAGAGCCAGAAACGCCGAGGAGTCCACAGGCCTGCCAGGTCAGGGCACCGCGGCCTCAGGGAATCAGGACTAACCCGCCAAAGTCCAGTACGACACGAACGCGGGGCGCTTTGCACACCAGATCATCTGATCCAGCCGCCGGCGCCGGCCGAGCGACTCAGCCGCCTGGGAAGGCCGGGTTGCTGCTGGCGCCGTGCTGCAACAGGTCGGGCGCCGTCGAGGTGCACGTATTCGTCAACGCCGGGCTGGTCACTTTCTGCGTCGGCCCCGGCATCTGACTCCCGAGGATGTACGGGCAGACCGTATTGGCCGTGTTGATGTCCAGCACGCCATGGATCTGTCCGCCGCCGGCTACTCCGGCGAGGTCGCTCGAGACCAGGGGCAGCAGTTCGAAGATCGCCCGAACCTCGGGCTGGTACTGGTCGCTGACCTGAGCATCGATCGCCAAGTTGGCGATGACCCCCTTCAGCTCAGCGCTGTTGGCTGCCAGGAACGGATTGAGCTGCTGCTCGGCCGCTGCGCTGTTGTCAATGAGGCCACGGAGGTCGCTGTTGGAGTCGCGGAGCTGGCCAGTGAGTGAGGCCAGCCCTTTCGCGAATGTCGCCAGGTCCCCGTCGGTCGCCTCCAGCGTCTTCAAGTCCGTCTGACCGTCGACGACGAGGTTGACCGTCTCCGGTTGGGCAGCAACGAGTGCGTTGAAGAGCTGTTGCCCGGTGACGATGATCGTGCGGAGGCCCGGACCCGTACCGATGAAGGCGGTCGTCAGGAAACTCTCGAAGGTCTGCACGTTGGCCGGATTGATGCTCTTGAGCATGCTGCCGAGGTCGATCAAGGCCGTGCCGATGGGTGTCGGTAGGACCACCCGGCTGGCGGGGATGACGGCGCCGTCGCCCAGGTAGGGGCCTGACGCGCTCGATGGCTGCAGGTCGAGGTACTGCTCGCCCAAGGCCGAAAGCTCCTTGACGTAGACGTGCCCGTTGTCGGGGATGTGCTCGCCCGGGTAGATGCTCAGCTTGGCTGTGACATCTTGAGGGCTGAGGTCCAGAGCGCTGACGGTCCCGACTTGGACCCCCCGGTAGGTGACGTTGGCGCCCGAGTACAGGCCGCCGGCGCTCGGCATTACGACGGTGACGGCGAGTCGAGGGGAATCGACGGAGAACCTCAATACGTCGAAGGCGATGTAGTAGACGCCGATCGCGATGACGGCGAGCAGCGCGATCATCCGCGGCCACAGGCGGTGGCTCATCGATCGCACCTCGCGAGCGCGGTCACAGCAACCCCGCCTCGAGGAGGTCAGAGACGGCTTGGGTCCCGGTCGTCCCCGCGGACTCGGCCGACGACGTCGACGACGTCGACGACGTCGATGACCCACCCGCCGACCCAGGCGTTCCAAACGAGCTCGGCTCGTAACCGCCTGCCGGGAGGAGCACGTTGGCGATGACCTTCACCTGGAGGTAGTCGCCCGGGGCCACCTTGGGCGTTTCCGCCTCAAAACGAGAGAGGTCGTTCAAGTCAGGACCGAGCTGCCGAGATACGGACACGAGCTGATCGACGACCGGCAGCAGGTCCTTCACGTCGTTGACGGAGTTCTGGCCGCTTTGCTCGGCTACCTGTGTACCGATCGCACCGAGGTTGGACAGCTCGCCGAGCAGCTTCGAGAACTGGCTGTTCTCGCTTGCCAGCACGCCGATGGCGGGGCCGATCGTGTCGATCCCATTCGCGATGACGCTCCGGCCGGCGTTGAGCTTGAGGGTGAGTTTCTCGATGGACTGCAGGGCGGCATCGATCACGGCCCTGCCGCTCGTGACGGAATGGACGCCGCGGTCGATCGTCGTGAGGAAGGATCTGATCTGTGGTTGGTTGCCGTTGAACGTGTCGTTCAGCTCGTGGATGATCGTCTGGAGCTGGTTGAGCCCGCCCCCGTTGAGGACGAGGGACAGCGCTCCGAACGTGTCCTCGACACTCGGCGCCGTGCTCGTGGCGTTCTCGGCGATGACCGCCCCCGGCCGGAGAGTCGATCCACCGCCCACCGAGGCTTGCGCGGGTGCCAGCAGGAACACGTACTCGTCGCCGAGGGGGTTGTCGAAGCGGATCTGGGCGGTGGTCCCGGCGAGCAGGCGGACGTTCTTGTCGATCTCGAGGGTCAAGTCGGCTTGGAAGTTTCTCGTTGAGATCGAGCTCACTTGGCCGACCACCTCGGCGCCGACTCGTACCTGGGCGTTTTCGGGCAGGTTGAGCACGTTGGCGAAGACTGCGTGGACGCGATAGGTGGCGGAGCTCGTACTGGTGATCTTCGGAAGGGACTGGAGGCTGAGTGCGCAACCTCCAAGCAGGACCGTCAACATCGCAGCCGTCGCCGGAGCACCCCACCGAACGGTCACCCTCGCGGACGGCCGAGCCCGTGACCGCACGCTCCCGGTCGTACGCGAGCAAAGGCCCCGCCTGACCCGGCTGACGAGAAACCCACTCATGACCGACCACCGATCAGCGCGCTGATCGACAAGTTCGGACCCGTCGAAGCGCCGGGTGGGGTGGGCAGCGCCGCCAGCAACCCGTTCACTCCACAGCCAAGGTCGACTGTGGGGATCTTGTCCTGAGGCTGATCGACCGAGAGAAGCAGGAGCCGGAGGAGGGGGCTACCGCAGACCGCCTTGGAGAAACCCGCCGAACCGCTCATCGGGTCGAGTCGCGCCCGGAGGGCCGGACCGCCTGGGGCGCTCGGATCGTAGGCGTTGGTGATGTTGTCGAGCGCGATCGGGAGCGTCCGATACACCTGGGCGAGCTCCTTCTGCTTGTCTGCGACCGCGGCCGCGAACGTATTCAGGTTGGCGATACTGGATCCGAGTGCCGATCCGTTGGTGCGGATGAACTCCGCCAGCCCTCCGAGAGCGTGCTGGAGGTTCGCCAGGGCCGAGGCGATGTCGCTGTTGTCGGAGGCGAGCTCGGTGCTCACTACCGCCAAATCGTTGGCGAAGGCCTGGTAGGTGGAGGTGTACTGCGACGCCACGTGGCTCAAGTTGCCGAGGTTGTCGAAGAGGTCGGTCAACTGCGGACTCTTGGAGGAGAGGGCACCGAGCGCTTTGCCAAGGGAGGTCAGGGTCGAGTGCAGGGCGGCCCCGTTGGGACCGAAGGTGCGGGCTGCGCTCGCCACCAAGCCCGATAGGGCGCCGTGAGCATTGGCGCCGTTCGGGCCGAGCGCCTTGGCCAGCTGATCGAGGCTGTCGATAATGGCGTCCACCGAGATCGCCGTGGCGGTGCGAGACAGCGGGATGACGGAGCCGTCTGTCATCCGGGCCCCGCCGCTATAGCCCGGGTTGAGCTGGACATAACGGTCGTTCACGATCTCGGGCGCCATGAGGAACGCTTGGGCGTCCGCCGGGACCTCGGTCGTGGCCGGCAACTGCATCACGACGGTCACGTACGACGGCCCCGGCGTGACCTTGGTCACCTCGCCGACCGGCATGCCGAGGATCTTCACCTGGTTGCCGACGTACAGCCCCGGCGCCGTCGCGAAGTGGGCAACGATCGTCATCGGAGCCGGCCCACTCGTCACGAGGTCGACGATGCCGAAGATGCCGGCGCCGATCAGTGCCACGACGAGGGCGGTGATTGCCGTGATCCGAGTCCAGAGCGGGATCCCAGTCATGGCCGGCAGCCCACCTGTGGGTTGCTGCTCGGGAAGGCGCTCTTGGAGCCGCACTGGCTGACGAGGTCGTCCGGAATGAGCAGCGTGGGTACCGACACGTCGGCGAAGGCACCCGATCCGGTGGTGTTGGCGGCGTAACGGCTGAACGCGGCGAGAACCGGGATGGCCTGGGAGAAGTCGTTGCTGTCCCTGGCAAGGATCGCCGAGACCGACTGCAGGCTCTGCAGTAGGACGGTGAGCTGCGAGCGGTTCACCGAGAGGATGGACGTGATCTGCTGGCTGAGCGTGGACGTGGCCGTCAGCAGCTGGCGGATAGCGGTTCTGCGCTGCTCCAGCACCGACAGCACGAGATTGGCCTGACCGAACAGATCGAACAGTTGGTGGCTCCGGTCGGAGAGCACGGCCGTCAGCCCGGCTCCCTGCGAGACGATGGTGGCGAGGGCCGCCTGCTCGTTACCCACGACGTTGGAGATGCGCGCCAAGCCGCCGAAGGCCTCGGTCATCTGCGTCGCCGAGGTTCCGTTGAGGTCTTGGCTACCGACCTCGAGCGCTTTTTCGACCTCGGGGATGTTGTAGTGCTCGATGACGGTGCCGAGCCCGGACAGGTCGGAGATGAGGTTGTACGGCACGCTCGTCCGAGACTCAGGGATGACACCGCTCAGCGTTCCCGGTCCCGACCGGGAGAGCTCCAGGTACTCGGTCCCGACCGGGCTGAGCACCTTGGCGGCTGCCGACGTGGTGGACCCGATGTGCAAGCCGGTGGCGACCTCGAAGGTCACCCGCACTTTGTCCCCATCAAGGGCCATGGCGGTGATCGATCCCACTTTCACGCCGTCGATGGTGACGATGTCACCGGTAGCCAGCCCTCCGGCGTTGGCGAAGTCGGCGCTGTAGGTGGCGTTGGAATGGATGAGCGGGAGGTTCGGGAACTCGAGAGCGGCGGCGATGAGCGCAAGCGTGACGACGACGCCGACGACGCCTGTCAGAGCCCGGTTGCGCTCCCGAAAGCGTTTCATGAGCAGCTCGCCGTGTGGTCGGACTGATCGCCTACCGCGCCCGAGGGGAGAGTGACGGGGTCGGGGAATTGCGGCGGGCTGACCCCGGGCACGAGGGAGATGTCGAGTTGGCCGTGCACGTTGATGGTCAGGTTGCAGAGGTAGACGTTGATCCAGCTGCCGGAACTCTGAATCTTCGTGAGGGCGCCGACCAAGCCCGGGAATCCCTTCAGCACGCCGTCAAGCCCACGTTGGTTGGCCGACAGCGACTGAACTGCGGTCGCAAGTGCCTGGATGTCCTGGTTCAGAGTCGGCTGCGCCTCGTTGATCAGCTTGCTCGTCGTACCCTCCAACGTCCCGAGGTTGGTGATCGCAGAACCGAGACTCGTACGCGCCCCCGCCAGGCTCTTCACGAGTGAGTCGAAGTTCCCGATCAGCTGCCCGAGCTGCGTGTCGTGGACACCCACGGTTCCCAACAGAGTCGAGAGGCTCGTGAGCAGGCCGTCGATCACTTGCTGGCGATCGGCGAGGTTGTTGGTGATGACGGCCGTCTCCTCCACGAGATTCGACACGGTCCCGGACTCGCCCTGGAAGACCTGGATGATCGAGCCGGCCAACTCGTTCACCTGGTTGGGGGCGAGGGCGGAGAAGAGAGGCTGGAAGCCGTCGAACACTGCGGTCAGATCGATCGCAGGTGTCGTGCGGGACAGAGGGATGACCCCTCCAGGGCGAAGGGGCGTACCGCCGGCGGCTCCAGGCAGGAGGGCCAGGAAGCGCTGGCCGAGCAAGTTCTCGAAATGGATCGCCGCCTTGCTTGTGTCGGTGAGGTGTTGGGAGTTGTCGAGGCTGAACGACACGCTGGCGTGGTTCCCCACGAGCGACACGGCGGTCACCTTGCCGACTTCGACGCCGGCGATCCGCACGGTGTCGCCGGGTTGCAGGCCGGATGCGTTGGTGAACTCGGCTGAATAGCCGCTGGCGCCACTCCTGTTCACGTCGAGCAACGAGTCGAAGACGATCGTCGTGAGGAGCACCGATACGGCCGCGAACACGACGACCTTGAAGATCGTGAGCGCGAGCCCGGGGTGGGCGTGATGGCGGTGAGCCTTCATCGGCTGTTCACCAAACTCGACAGCAGCGGCGAGACCAGCAGAGTGGCCACGGCCGGGGAATCGGGCCGCGTCCCGCTCATCGCCGCCACGATCTGGGAGACGGCTCGAGTTTGCGCCGGCTCGGCCATCGGCTGAGCCGGCGTCGACCACAGCGCCCTCGCCAGCGCCGACGCCGTCGCCTGAGCCGAAGCCGCGGTGGTCGGTATCGTGCCGGCGGAGGTGTACGTCGGAGGGTTCACGTAACCCGGGCCGAGGCCGGCCGACAGGTAGTTCGTCACCTCGGGGCCACCGAGCACAGCGAGGCCGAGATCTGCTGGATTGGCGACGACGACATTGGTCGTCAGGTCGAGGTAAGGCCCTGAAGCCTCGGCAGCGCTCCAGGCTTTCGCCCAGGCATCGAGGCCGCCGAGCAGTTGGGCGATCTCCTTGGGGTTCTGGGAGATGGCCTTGAGGAACGGACCGGAGTCCGCCGCCAAGATGTTGTACGGCTGCTGGATGGCGGCGAGCAGCTGTGCCGCCCGGGTGGCGAGGTCCGCTCCCCCGGAGATCGCTTGACGGACGGTATTCGCCTGTGAGTTGATGGTCTCGCCCGTTGTCGTTTGATTGGACAGGACCGACAGGATGTTGTTCGTCGAGGAGGCGAATTGATCGGCGACGGGCACGAGCCGCTTCAGGTCCGACACGACCGTCGGCCACAGCGGGAGCATTTGGCTGAAGTAGGCGTTGCCCCGGTCGAGGTTGTGACCGAGGGCGGTCCCTTGACCCTGTATGGCGCCGGCGACGGCGGTGAGGGCGGCGTCGAGCTCGGCAGGGTGGAGGCCGAGGAGCAGCGTGTCGAGATCACCGAGCGTCGACTGCAGCGAGGCCGTCTGACCCACCCGTAACGCCGGGATCGTCGCACTGGTCCGGAGGGTGGCCGTCCCGATGTGGGCGGGCGGCTGGAGCACGATGTAGGGGTCACCGAAGAACGACACCGGTGTCTCGGTCGCTTGCACCCCGGCAGGGATCACGTGGAGCATGGCGGGGTTCAGATGGATGGTCAACACCACGAGGCCACCAGGAACCGAGTGGCCCTGGCTCGCGACGGTTCCGACTGTCACGTTGCGGTACTCGACTGGGGCGCCGAGAGCGACCGCCATCGACGATGCAGGCAACTGGACCTGTTCGACTGCGTAGCTGGAGAAAGCTCCGCCGAAGGATTCGAAGATCACCGCCACGACGCCCACCAGCAGGGCCGAGAACGTCATGCCGAGCATGAGCGCTCGCCGGCGCGTGCGACGCTGTGCTGGGTCCGGGCTCGGCGCCGGAACGGCCGGCGCAGGGGCGGGTGGAGCAAGGACGCTCATCCGGTCACCTTCAGCGGGACGGTGATCCCCCAGAAGAGCAGGGTCATCAGCATGTCGGAGATGGCAATGGCCACGGTGGACATCCGGATCGCCCGGCCGGTAGCTCGTCCGACGCCCTCAGGCCCGCCGTCGGCGGTGAACCCGTAGTAGCAGTGGATGATCGTCACCAAGATGGCGAAGATGACGACCTTCAAGACCGAGTAGAAGACATCGCCCCGCTGAAGGAACAGGAAGAAGTAGTGCAAGTACGTTCCTGCCCCCTGGTGGGCGATGGTGATCACGGCGAACTGCGTGGCGAGATAGGCACCCGACAACGCCAGCAGGTACATCGGGATGACGGCAGTGAGGGCGGCGAGTAGCCGCGTGGTGATGAGGTACGGGATAGCCGGCACCGCCATGACCTCGAGAGCGTCTATCTCTTCGTTGACGCGCATGGCACCCAGTTGCGCCGTGAACCGGCAGCCCATCTGCGCCGCCAGCCCGTAGCCGGCGAGCAACGGTGACAGCTCCCTGGTGTTGGCGAACGCCGAGAGCAAGCCGGCAAGCGGCGACAGGCCGATGATGTTGAGGCCTTGCAGGCCTTCGATCCCAAGCTGTACCCCCACCACGGAAGCGAGCAGCGCTGACACGACGATCGTGCTGGCTGCAACCGCGAGGAGCCCACCGCCGAAGGTGACCTCAGCGATGAGGCGCCACACCTCACGGCGATAGTGGCGTAGCACCAACGGGATCGACCGAATCACCGTGAAGACGAAGACCAGGAGCTCGCCCAGCCACACGAGTCGGTTCACGAACCGGTACCCGAGGTTGACGGTGTGATCCGTGACGGACCTCGTGGCGGCGGCGGCCGTGCGGATGCTTGGAGTCCGGACGCTCATGGGCGGGCCGTCACAGGACCCTCGGCGGCACGATCGCCAGGAAGACGTCGGTCACGAGCAGGTTGAGCAAGAACAGCCCGACGCCCGTGATCACCACCGTCCGGTTCACGGCCTCGCCGATACCGGACGGTCCCCTCTTGGCGTTCAAGCCTTGGTGCGACGCCACCACCGCCGCGAGCAACCCGAACAGGGCCGCTTTGAACATCGATTCGATGGCGTCTGCAGGTTGGGCGAACGTGCTGAAGGAGTTGAGAAACCCACCGGCACTCGTGTGGAGAATGAACACTGCTGCCAGGTAACCGCTCATGATGCCGGCGAAGGCCACGATGCCGTTCAGCAACAGTGCCACAGTCACCGTCGCGAGCACTCGGGGCGCCACGAGCCGTTCGATCGGATCGACGGCCATCACCCACATCGCCGACACCTCGTCTCGCATGGTCCGCGCTCCGAGATCAGCGCAGATCGCCGATCCGCCCGCTCCGGAGAGAAGGATCGCGGTGATCACGGGCGCCGCCTCCCGCACGATGCCGATGGCGTCGACCGCGCCCACGATGGCGGAGGCACCGATCTGGACGGCCAGTCCCCCCACCTCGAGAACCAGCACGAGGCCAAACGGGATCGCGATCAGGATGGCGGGCAGCACCGTGACGGAGATCAGGAACCACGTCTGGTCGACGAATTCCGACCAGGAAAACCGCCGATGGAAGATGGCCGACACGGTCGACCAGACAGCGTCGAGCAGCATGGCGAAGATATCGCCGAGGATCTCGAAAGCCGATTTGGCTTTGCGCCCAGAGACGTCGAGCTGACCGGCCCCCCAACCGACGGCCATCGACAGGGCAGGCTCGGGCGTCCCGCTGCCTCCGGCTGCGGACTCCGCACTTGTGCTTCCGGCGGACTGCGTCACCGGGCTCAGCCCTCCTGTCCTGGATCCTCCCCTACCGCCAGGTGTCGCAGGCTCGACCGATCAACCACCCAGCTATTGCGGTCCAGCCCGCGCGACCCGACGCGCGGCACGCGTCATAGCGGCCCATACCCCTCCCGGGTCCGCTCGAAACGTGCCGAGTGCAGTATGGCCCATCGGGGCGCCGTCCGCAGGCCCGCCGTTCGATGGCCGCCGGCAGCCGTCGAGAAGCGGGGTGGGCGTCCACCTATGTCTGCAGGTCGAGCACCGTTTCCGCCAGCCAGTCGAGCTCGGCCGCCCAGTCCTCGACGGCGCCGATGGGACTGAGTACGAACTTGGAGATGCCCTCGCCGGCGTAGCTGCCGAGGAGCTGGCGGAGCCCTGCCGCCCCGATGGCCACGAGCTCGGAGACGTCCACACCCGGCCTCCGCTCACGCAGGCGGTTGAAGGACGCAGCAGGAGGGTCCGTCCGGGCGTAAGGCACCGACATCCCGAAGTGCTCCGGATCGACGGTCCTGCCGGCCTCGGCTGCGGCTAGCTGGATCCGAGTCCGTGCCGTGCCGCTCTCGACCGGAGTCACGGCAGCCCCGAGCCACCCGTCACCCAGCCGCCCTGCCCGTTCCAGCGCGAGCGGGCCGATGCCTCCGCGCCAGAGTTCGAGCGGGGTCTGAACAGGCAAGGGCCGCACCGCGACGCCGGGATAGCAGAACCGTTCGCTCTCGTACTCGACGGTCTCACCGCTCCACCAGCGGCGGAGCAGAGGGAGGACCTCGTCGAGATACCTACCTCGATTCATGCCCTTGGCGCCGAGTGCCTCCCGCTCCAGGGTCGAGCCGATGCCCGGAACGATGCTGAGGAGCAGGCGGCCGTTGCTCACGCGGTCGAGCTGGGCGAGGTCCTTCGCCAGCAGCATCGGGTTCTTCCCGATTGGGACCACGTTGGCTCCGAGCTTGAGCCGGCTGGTACGCGAAGCGGCGAAAGCCAAGCCGATGGCGGGATCGACCGTCGGGCCGAGCGGCACATCGGACAGCCACAACGTGTCAAAATGACGCTCCTCCAACCCATCGATGAGGGCGGCCAACCTGTCGGCGTCGAATGGTCCAACACCGGGCGCCACAGCGATCCTGACTTTCACTGCCCACGTACTCTAGGTGGCGTGGGAATCTCCGAAGCGTTGCAGACAGCGTTCCTCAAACTCCATCAACGCGTGTACGAGGCGTCAGGCGGCCGTGTCGGCCACCGGATGATCGGCGTCCCAACCCTTCTCCTCCGCACGACCGGCCGGCGTAGCAGCCAACCACGCACGAACGCATTGGTCTACGCCCGGGACGGTGACCGCTACGTAGTCGTGGCGTCGAACGGTGGTCAGGACCGACCGCCAGGCTGGCTGTTCAACGTGCGCGCTGAGCCCGCGGTGTCGATCCAGGTGGCGACCGAGGCCATAGACGCGACGGCGGGCGTCGTCGAGGCGGCCGATCCCGACTACGACCGTCTGTGGCGTCTTGTGAACGCCAACAACCACAATCGCTACGACGCCTACCAACGCAAGACCGAGCGCCGCATCCCACTCGTCATCGTGACCCCGGCGTAGTCTCCGCACACGCGCCGCTTCAGTGCTCCCCAGCGACACTTCAGCGGCGCGAGTTGGGGTTGCGGTGGGGAACGGGATGGCCGCAGCGACCTAGCCGGTGACGCGCTCGGTCGGCGTGAACTCGACGGGCATGGACTCGAGCCCTGACACGAAGTTGGCCTGCCGCCTCGGCAGTTCCGACTCCGAGGCCAGCCGGATGTCTGGCAGGCGTTCGAGGACACGGTCGACCATGGAGGCCAGCTCCACTCTGGCCAGACTGTTCCCGAGGCAGAAGTGCGTCCCGAAACCGAACGCCACATGGTCGTTCGGCTTCCGCCCGATGTCGAACCGTTCTGGTTGCCGGAACACCGACTCGTCCCGGTTGGCCGACGGGTAGAGCAGGACCAGCTGGTCACCTTCGGGGATCAGCTGGCCTCCGAGGACCGTGTCGGCTGTCGCCGTCCTGGCCATGTTCTTGATCGGCGACACCCAGCGCAGCATCTCCTCGACCGCAGTCGGCATCAGCGAGCGGTCGTGGCGCAGCACCTCGAACTGCGAGCGGTCTCGCATGAGCGCCTCCATCCCACCGCTCAACACGTGACGCGTCGTCTCGTCTCCCCCGATCAGCAACAGCAGCGACTCGAACAACAACGAGTCATGATCGAGCCGGTCCCCGTCGATCTCGGCGTGGACCAGCGTCCCGATGAGGTCGCTGTGGGATCCGCTCGCACGCCGCTCGTCGATCCGCTTTCCCATGTAATCGCTGTAGTCGGCGAATGCCTGGGCAGCGTCCACCATCGCGGTGGGATCCGGCGAGCCCAGCGCCTTCATCATCTCGTCCGACCAGCGCAAGAGGTCGTCATGGGCGTCCGGTGTGACACCCAGCATCTTCCCGATGACGATCATGGGCAGCGGCGTGGCGACATCGCGTACGAAATCGCATGAGCCTGATTCGCACACCCGGTCGATGATCTCGTCACAGGTGCTCTTGATGTCCGCGCCTGCTCCCCCGACCCGGCGCGGAGTGAACCCGCTGTTGACGAGCCGCCGGCGCCGGTGATGCTCCGGAGCGTCCATGTCGATCATGAACGGCATGGCCGCATGGTCCGGCCGGCTTCCACCGGCGCTGGAGAACAGGGCCGGGCTCTTCGATACGTGCTTCACATCGGCATGCCGGGCGATGCCCCAAATGGCGTTCTTCTCGTCGCGGTACACCGGTTCCTGACGTCGCATCCATTCGAACGACGGCCACGGGTCCGCCCCGTAAAACGTCCCGTCGAGCAAGTCGATCATTGGTCGGTCGGCGTCATCGAGCATCATGGCGGTCCTCGTACATCGCGTGGTCGAAGGCGTTGCGGACCGCCGGACGGTTGAGCGCCACAATCCGGACATGACCGCGGTCCTCGATGATGATCATGCGGTCTGGCGCATGGGTACGAGCGCCGGTGGCCAGATCACGCTGCCAGGCTAGAGCGGCGGAGGCCCTGCCGGCGGCAGGCCGAGCGGGCTGTCACGGCTCGGGGCTGATCAGCTGCAGCGAGGCGAGAAAGGCGGCGGCGACGCCGCGGTTGGCGCCATAGCCGACGGCGATCACGGCGACGCCCCCGATCCTGAAGGCAGTGATGCCGGAGTAGTGCGTCGTGCCGGAGACCGGGATCGCGCTGATCTCGTGCAACGCCGGCTGACCGTACAGCGCCGTGTTCGGTTGCCCGAAGTACTTTGCCATCAGCGCGTCGATCTCCGCCCCCGAAGCGCTGGCTGGGAGCAGCGCTATGGCGAGCTCGAAGGAGTTCAACTCGAGTGCGCCCACGTTGCCGACACTCCAGGCGGTCACGCTCGTCCCGGATGGGAAGATGCCCACGAGCGATGGCGGGTCGGCCTGCTCGGTGGGCGAGCCGGGAAACGAGATACGCACCGCCACTCGACCAGCCCGGAACACCGCCGGTCGAGCGGGAGCCAGGACAGTCGTCGTGGTTGTCGTGGTCGTCGTGCTGGTGGTGGTCGTGACTGCCCCGCTCGAGCACCCGGACACGCTGATGCCAACGGCAACCACGACCACGAGCCTCGGGCCGAGCGTGGACCTGCCCCGGCCGCTTTCGTCGGTGGGACTCACGATCGGGAGTCGGGACTGGCGAGCTGAGCGGCGATGGCAGCCACGATCTCGTCCGCCGCCTCGGCGGGGTCAGTGGCCCGAGCCGCGAGTGCCTTGCGAACAGCGGAGTCCTTGGCGTGCAGATCTGCCACGACGGCCTGGGTGAAACGGTCGACGGCGAGACGCTCCGTCTCCTCCACGAGGCGCGCCGTTCGCCGGCGATGGAGGCCTCCGCCTTCTTGCAGGTGATCCCGGTGGGCACAGATGGCCGCCCAGAGCTCACCGGTTCCGTCGCCGGTCGACGCCACGGTCTCGACGATCGGAGGTGTCCACTCCAGCTGCTGGGAGAACTGGAGCATGTGGACGAGGTCGCGCTTGGTCTCCCGCACTCCAGGGCGGTCGGCTTTGTTGATCACGAGGATGTCGGCGACCTCGAGGAGGCCGGCCTTGTTGGCCTGCACGGAGTCACCCCAACCGGGGTTCAGGACCACGATGACCGTATCGCAGCTGGCAGCCACCTCGACCTCGACCTGACCGACCCCTACGGTCTCAACGAACACCAGTGGCCAGCCGGTCGCGTCGAAGACCCGGATTGCGTCGGGTACTGCGGCGGCCAGCCCACCGAGATGACCCCGGGTCGCCATGGACCGGATGTACACGCTGCGGTCGAGGGCATGATCCTGCATCCGCACGCGATCGCCGAGGATCGCGCCGCCTGACAGCGGTGACGACGGGTCGATTGCCAGCACTGCAACCGGCCCGCCGGTCTGCTCGAGCACCTCGCCGATGAGCCGAGCGGTGAGCGTGGATTTCCCGGCGCCGGGCGCTCCCGTCAGGCCGACCGAGTACGCAGAGCCGGACCGGGGGTAGGTCAGGTGGGCCAGGACACGGCCGGTGGAGCCGCCCTGTTCGGCCAGTGTCAGCAGGCGGGCGAGAGATCGGCGATCGCCGGAAGCTCCTCCGGACGCGAGTTCCATCAGCTCATCGGGCGTTGGGCGCCGGGCCACCGCGCTCACGAGTTGTCCCTGACGCGGGACACGTCCGCCCCAAGGGAGCGCAAGCGCCCCTCGAAGTTCTCGTACCCGCGGTCGATGTGCGCAACTCCGCTCACCTCGGTCTGGCCGTCGGCGCGAAGCCCGGCGAGCACGAGCGCTGCACCGGCCCGGATGTCGGGGGCCCTCACCTGCGCACCGGAGAGCCGCGGGACGCCGCGGATGACCGCATGATGGCCCTCGATCGAGATCCTCGCCCCCATTCGGTTCAGCTCGTCGACGTAGCGGAAGCGCCCGGCGAAGATGTTCTCGCTGACGATCGCGACGCCGTCAGCGACCGAGAGAAGGGTGACGAGCGCCGGCTTGTAGTCCGTGGCCACGCCGGGGTACGGCAGGGTCGAGACATCCACCGAGGACAGGTGCCCGTCGGAGGAGGCGAGGATGCCGGCGGAATTGGGCGTGCAGTGCACGCCGATGGCGGCGAGCTTGTACAAGAGCGTGTCCATGTGCTCGGGCCGGGCGTGGTCCAGCTGGATCTCCCCGCCGGCGAGGCCCACGGCGGCGAGGAACGTGGCGGCTTCGACCCGGTCGGGAATCGCCATGTGGTCGGCGGGCCGGAGCTCGTCCACACCCTCGATCTCGACGTGTGATGTGCCCGCACCTTCGATCCGAGCTCCCATCCCCGTGAGCATGGCAGCCAGGTCGATCACCTCGGGCTCCCGCGCGGCGTTCTCGATCACGGTCGTCCCCTTCGCGAGGACCGCTGCCATGAGCACGTTGTCCGTGGCTGTGTGGCTGGGAAACTCGAGCACGACCCGGGTCCCGATCAGCCGCCCGCAGTGGCCCTCGACGTAGCCGTGCTCGGTGGTGAATTCGGCGCCGAGGTCTTCCATCGCCCGCAGGTGCAGATCGATGGGTCGGGCGCCGAAGTCGTCGCCGCCGGGCAGCGACACCTTCGCCGAGCCGTAGCGCGCCAGCAAGGGGCCGAGCACGACGATCGAGGCACGGATGCGCTCGACAAGCTCGTACGGGGCGACCGGCGTGATACCGGGCGGCACGTCGATCTCGAGGACGCCGCCGACGCCGGACCCGGTATGGCGCGTCGTCGCCCCCATCGCAGCAAGGACGTCGGCCATGATGGACACGTCGGTGATGTCGGGGACGTTGGCGATGCGGTGCCGACCGGACGCCAACAGGCACCCTGCCATGCACTTGAGCACGGAGTTCTTGGCCCCGTGTATGGCCACGCTGCCGGAGAGGAGCCCGTTCGGGCGTACGAGGAGACGATCCATCCCGGCGGCGACGATACTGCCACCAATCGCCAGCAGTGGAACAGAACGCGCCCGAGGGCGCCCCAGCCAAGTATCGTCGGCTTCCAATGAGCATCGAAGGGCAGCCGCCGGTCAACCCGAGCACGGAGAGTGGGACCATTTCGGCCACCGGGACACCTCGCCAGCAGGCGCCGGACCGCAACCTTGCCATGGAGCTGGTGCGGGTGACGGAGGTCGCAGCCCTGGCGGCTGGCCGATGGCTGGGACGCGGTGACAAGGAGGGGGCGGATGCCGCGGCCGTCGACGCCATGCGAGTCGTCCTGGAGTCGGTCGCGATGGACGGCATCGTGGTCATCGGCGAAGGGGAGAAGGACGAGGCCCCGATGCTCTTCAACGGCGAGCGAGTCGGCGACGGCAGCCTGCCTCAGACCGACATCGCCGTTGACCCGATCGACGGGACAGAGCTGACGGCGCTCGGACGGGGCGGAGCCCTCGCAGTCATCGCTGTCTCCGAGCGCGGCGCGATGTTCGACCCTGGTCCCTGTGTGTACATGGAAAAACTGGCGGTCGGTCCCGATGGTGCCGGTGTCGTCGACCTCGAGGCGTCCCCCACCGAGAACCTGCACGCCGTCGCCCGGGCGAAGGGAACCTCGGTCCGGGATCTGACTGTCGTCATCTTGGACCGGGAGCGCCACCGCGACCTCATTACCGAGGTCCGCGCGACCGGAGCTCGCATCCAGCTCATCCAGGCGGGTGACATCGCCGGGGCGATCTCGACGGCGTGGACCGAGTCGGGGGTTGATGTCCTGTACGGGATCGGGGGTACCCCGGAGGGGATCATCGCCGCAGCGGCCCTTAAGTGCATGGGCGGCGAGATACAGGGTCGCCTCTGGCCCAGGCACGAAGGGGAACGGCGCGCAGCCGAGGAGGCCGGTTACGACGTGGCCAGAGTGCTCGGTACGGACGACCTCGTGAGAGGTGACAATTGCTTCTTCGCGGCCACGGGCATCAGTGGCGGTGAATTGTTGCGAGGCGTCCGGTACGACGGCCGGGGCGCCACGACACAGTCGCTCGTGATGCGATCGAAGTCGGGTACGGTGCGCCTGGTCGAGGCGCGACACCGGCTGTCCAAGCTGAGGGCGTTCTCGGCAATCGAATTCGGCTGACCCACTCGTGACGCTGCGGCACGCCGGCGATGACCGTTGGTACGAGCGTGCGGTCTTCTACGAGCTGTTGCCACGGAGCTTCTTTGACTCCAACTCCGATGGTATCGGTGACTTCGCAGGCCTGAGGGCCCGCCTCGACTACCTGGAGTGGCTCGGCGTCGATTGCCTGTGGCTGCTGCCGTTCTACCCGTCCCCGTTGCGGGACGGCGGCTACGACGTCAGCGACTTCATGAGCGTGGCGCCCGAGTGTGGCTCGCTCGACGACCTCGCCGGTCTGATCGCCGATGCCCACGGGCGTGGCATCCGCGTCATCGCCGACCTCGTGATGAACCATACGAGCGACCAGCACCCGTGGTTCGCCGAGTCGCGGTCGTCGCGCGACAACCCGAAAGCCGACTGGTACATGTGGGCGGAGGACGACCAGGGTTTCCCGGACGCGCGGGTGCTCTTCGTGGACGCCGAGCCATCGAATTGGACGTTCGACGCCTCCCGCCAGCAGTACTACTGGCACCGTTTCTTCCACCATCAGCCGGACCTCAACTACGACAACCCGGAAGTCGTCGAAGCGATGCTGGGCGTGGTCCGTTTCTGGCTCGAGCTCGGGCTCGACGGCTTCCGCCTCGATGCCGCTGCCTACCTATGCAAGCAGGAGGGCACTACGTGCGAGAACTTGCCGGGGACGCACGAGATGCTCCGGAAGGTGCGGCGTGAGGTTGATACCAAGTACCCCGGCGCGCTGCTGCTCGCCGAAGTCAACCAGTGGCCGAGCGACGTGGTCGACTACTTCGGCGACAGCGACGAGTGCCACATGGCGTTCCATTTCCCGCTCATGCCGCGGATGTTCATGGCGATCCGGCGCGAGCAGCGCTTCCCGATCACCGAGATACTCGCCCAGACACCGCCGATCCCCGACGGCTGCCAGTGGGGCATCTTCCTGCGCAACCACGACGAGCTCACGCTCGAGATGGTGACCGATGACGACCGGGACTACATGTACGCGGAGTACGCCCGCGACCCGCGGATGCGGCGCAATATCGGCATCCGTCGGCGCCTCGCCACCCTCGTGGACAACGACCGCCGGCTCGCCGAGTTGCTGCACGCGCTGCTGCTCTCGTTGACGGGGTCGCCGATCCTCTACTACGGCGACGAGATCCTGATGGGCGACAATATCTACCTGGGCGACCGCGACGCGGTCCGGACGCCGATGCAGTGGACGCCGGATCGAAACGGGGGTTTCTCGGGGGCGGACTTCGCGCAGCTGTACCTGCCACCACTGATGGACCCGGTGCACGGCTACCAGGCCGTCAACGTCGAAGCCCAACAGCGGGACTCGTCCTCCTTCCTGCACTGGCTGCGACGGATGCTGGAGGTGAGACGTGAGTACCCCGTGCTGGCGACGGGGTACCTCGAGAACCTGCCGGCGGACAACCCGTCCGTGCTCGCGTATGTGCGGGGCGGCCGCCCAGTTGGTGAGCCGGCGGTGCTCTGCGTTCACAACCTGAGCCGTTTTGCCCAGCCGGCTGAGCTCAACTTGACCCATTGGGAGGGAGCGATGCCGGTGGAGCTGCTCGGCCGCGTCCCCTTCCCCCGCGTCGAGGCGACGCCGTACTTGTTGACACTGCCGCCCTATGGGATCTACTGGTTCGAGCTGAGAGGTGTGAGCGGGTGATCGGGGGCGCGGCGCAGGTTCCCGACTTCGCCCCGCTCATTGGTGCGTACCTGGCCCGGCAGGATTGGGTGCAGGCGGCCCTCGGGTCCTTCGGCGAGGCCAAGGTGCCGGCGGAGGTGATCGACACCGAAATACTGCGGCTCGATCATCCCGGCATGGCCAGCGTGGTCGTGGAGTGCAGGGAGTGCACCTTCCACCTCGTCCTCGGGTGGCGCCCCGTCGCCGTTGCCCCGGGCGTGCTCGGGGCGCGCTCGGGGGCCGTGCTCGGGCCTGCCCGCGACGCCCACGGCGACGTGCTCGTCTACGACGCTCTCGCCGACTCCGAGCTCGTGG